>JAZKZZ010000013.1:0-43632 GCA_045612885.1 Bacilli bacterium
TAACCATTTATCATACATAGTATATGTATATACAATTGTACTTCCTTGGTTAGCTGTTGTATTACTTCCATCTACTGTTGAACCTGTAATTGAAGGTCCAGTATGCTCTTGATGAGCTGGTTTAGTTGTATCAAATTCAAACTTAACACTAAGCACATAACTATTACCTGAATTATCGTAAACTTTTATTACTAAATACCAATCTTGATATCTTAAGTTTACATCTAAAGTAGGTACTTGTAATGATTGTTTACTTGCTGTTTTTACTTCTGGCCATAATGGCGTATCCGTCTTAGATGCAAAATTAATACTACCAAATCCTGTGCTCTTATCAGTGAATTCTTTTCTACTTTGTGCTGCTTGATATTCACTATCAAAGTTAGCTGATGTTACATCAGTTTCTTTATAGAAATATTCAAAATAAGCTAAGTTAGAGTTAGCATAACTTGTTGAAGCACTTGTATCTGTTGCATGGAAATAAATCTTATAGTCAGAAGAATCATAACCATCATCACCAGTTACATTAGTTTGGTTTTCAAAACATCCAGAAGATTTATATGAATTGCTACTTGCGTTGTTATCACATATAAATGTTGAAGCAGCATTAGTATTTATACCTAACTTGTCTATATTTACCACGTCAATATATGCTTGATATGTTACTCCTGAATGAGTAGTAACTTCAATTAAGTATCTTCCGTTTGTAGTAACAGTAAACACTTGATTAAAACTTAGTGCCGCTGCTGTATCTTTTGTATATGTCCAACTAGCTGTACCACTAATAGTACCTGTATATTCATTGCTTGAAGCTGTTGTTACAGTTACAGACTTGAATCCGCTACTTCTAATACATGTATTATTTATTTGTGTACATGTTGCAGAGTAATCGTTACCTAACTTACCCGCAATCGCAATTTGAACGTTGCCATTAGTCCAATTAACTGTGGCAATCTCGATATCTAATACATCATCTACATTAAATCCTGTAACAGGTGTAATTAATCCCTTATTTGCTTCAGTTGGATCTACGTAATTTTGACTAGTTTCATTAGCTAATAAATCTGCTACTGTTTCTACTTTAACTGTAAATAACGTCGCACATGAAACGTTACCAGCTCTATCATATACATATAATACAACTGTTTGAGTCTTATTAAATATATGTGCAGATGATGCAGCTTCGCTAGTTCCTAGATATAACTTATTATCACTTAAAGCATAATCTTTATTATATGTTAAATCGGTACATATTTCCGAAGCAGCGTTAGCTTTTACATCTGCTACACTTGTGATAATTCCATCAGCCACAAAATAACAATAATAATCCAAGTTACTTCCGCCAGTATCAGTAGGTATTATTCTTACCTTAGAACCTGTTGTTCCTTTTATATAATCAGTCTTATTTCCGCTCTCAACACCATTTTTATCTACAAAAATAATAGTCTCGTCAGCAGTTTCTTCACAATCACCAACAGATAAACATGTAGGCGCTGTAGTATCTATAACTAATCTAAATCCTATATCGTCAACTTTAGCTAATGCATTACCAGCTTCATCAGTATAGAAACCTTCATTCCAACCAACAGTAGCATTTCCATTTACTTCACTCTTTACTTTTAATTGAATAGTGATATATGAATAATATGTTCCATACGCTGTAGGATTAGTTGTAGTATGAATAGTTCCCATATTACTATTAAATATATCAAAAGCAAGATCATTTGGAGGATTAACAAAAGTCGTTCCTGTTATATCAAATAAAGCATCTTCAGAATATATTACTTTTATCTTAGAAGAATCAAACTTTCTAGTTCCAGTAGTATTCTTATTATCTACAAGTCCATTTCCTAACCAAGTATCTTTAACGTTGAAAGTAATATAAACTATATCTCCTGCCTTAAGCATGATATCATTGTCATATTTTCTTGTAGTTTCTTCTTTCTTATTATAAACAACACATAATTCTACACCGTTAGTTAAATAAGAAATATATTCAACATTGTTAAATCCAGAAACACTAGTTGGACAACCATATGTTGAACTAGCATCACTAGTACTAAATGTTGGTCTATTTGTATCATATCTAACAATAACAGGTGTTATTACTCCCTCATTTGCTTTCACTCCTGATGAAACTTCAACATCAGTAGACATGTTGTGTACTTTGATTACTAAATAAGCATCATTAGAGTTATTAATATTAGTTAATTCTACACCTGTTGCAAAATACTTTCTTATTTCACTAGCGCCTAAAGTAGTCGGTTTTGAAGTATCTGCACCGTTTACAGTATCACTAGCATAAATAACATCTTTTGCATTACCTGTAGTTACATCTCTTGCACCAAGAGCAACAATACTTGAAGAATTAGGAGCAACATATTTATTTGAACCTAACTTAAAGTAACTATACGTAAACCAATAGTTAGTATAAGTATCGCCACTATTATAAGCAGTTTCTCCACTACCTGTAACTTTAAATCTTATAGTGGAATTTGTCCAATCTAGTGCAATATCAGATTCCATAGTATTTATTAAAGTTTGAGAACCACTAAAAGTTATTGTTCTATATGCAGTCCACGTAGATCCAATCAATCTTTCAAGAGTAACTGTATACTCATCAGGCGCTGAAGTATCTAATACTATAGAACCAGTAAATTCATAAGTAGTATAATCATCAAAATCATAGTTAGATAATGTACATGCTCCTGTAGCAACTACAGCACTAGAACAAGTAGTTCCATTGCTAGGTGTTATTTGATTTCTGTTTAATGTAATAACATGTGTTCCAACAGCAGCACTTTCAAATCCAGTTGCGTGTGTTGTCCATGTTATAGTAAGTTTTCCTTCTCCCCAACCCGTATTAATTTCAGCGGTGTTAAGATAGACATTCAAATCATTATCATAATATTTAGTATAAATATGGCTTCCATTATCTTGATCTAAGCTTCTAGGTACAATGTTTCCTTTTACTGAAACTTGATTTCCTATAGTATAGTTATTTGCATGTGTTCCACTTAGATAGAAACATTGAACGCCAGTAGGACAAGATAATACTATATCAGTTCCTACATTGTATTGAGCAAACTCTAAATTGTAATATTTATTAGGAGTTTCTTTTGTATCCCAATTCAATATAACATTATCTCCTGATACAACAGGTAGAGTATGAGTGTTAGAACTAGTTAAAGTATATGATACATTACTCAACTTATAATCTGTTATTGCACAATTATTAGTAGAGTGTTCTCCATTCTCTTTACATACATCTTTTGAAGTATCAAAAACCATATCTCCAATATTTGCATTGTCGATAGTAATATATCTCTTTTCTATAACATAGTTATTTGCCACGAAAGTAGCATTAGTGATTGTATAGCTTGATGTAGCGTCCACAAAAGTATATTGATATGCATCATCAACTGTAGATTTTGTATTTAACTCATTATCTATTTTTACTCCACAAGGCTTTATAGAATATGTACCAGCATACACTACAGTAGAAGTTCCACAACTTCCGCCATCAACAGAATAATAAACAGCTGTAATTTCATCATTATTTAATAATCCTGTAGGTGTATATAGAGTTAAAGTTGAGAATCCAACACTAACGCCATCATAAATCTTAGTTCCACCATTATAAGTTAAAGTTAACTCCGCTTTATTTACTTGATATGTTCCTTTTACAAATGTAAACGAATAGTTTGCGTTCAATGCTGTATTAGTATTGTCATCTGAAACAACAGTTACAGATGTTGCTTTAACATAATATGTTCCTGCCAATATTGCAGGCTTACTTGTTTTAGTCCATACCTCGCTAGCACTATATACATCAGATTTACTGTTTGTGCTATTGTAAATAGCATATATTAAACTATTATTTAAATAATCTGATCTTTCGTCAGTTTTTGTTAAATAATATACTCCGTTTTCTTCATCTAAATAATCATAATTAGTTACTTGATATACATATACTATTGATGTATTTCCATTTCCTTCGTCAACTGAGTAAGAAATTTCGCTAAAAGTGTGTTCTAAAGAATCATATGTTATTGAATCATTTACATATGTTATAGTTATTGCACGTTTATTTATAGTAAATGTTTTTCCTGTAGTATCAAAAGTTACTGTGTAACTTGATGTGGCAACCACAGATGAATGTTGATATGCATCATCTGATGAAGATTTAGTATTCAATGCATTATCGATTTTTACTCCACAAGATTTTATTGTATATGTTGATGCATCGATAACTGAAGACTGTCCACAAGCGCCACCGTTTATAGAATAATAAACAGCTGTAATTGTATCACTAGCTAATAATCCTGTAGGCGTATACAAATTCACATCACTAAATGTAACACTTATTCCATCATAAGTTTTAGATGTCATCGAGTTTACATTGATAGTTAATGTAGCTTTATTTACTTGATATGTTCCTTTTACAAATGTAAATGCATAGTTTCCATTTAGTATGGTATTGCCCTGATCACTTGAAACAACAGTTACAGATGTTGCTTTAACATAATATGTTCCCGCCAATATTGCAGGCTTACTTGTTTTAGTCCATACTTCGCTAGCGCTATATACATCAGATTTGCTGTTTGTGCTATTGTAAATAGCATATACCAATGAGTCTTCTAAACAATCTGCTCTTTCACTAGTACGTACTAAGTATGTACCTTCGCATTCGCGACTAGTTGAAACAACACTCGCTTGGCCTGCTATTGAATAATAAGAAGTATCATTAAATTTATGTTCTAAAGAATCATATATTATTGTCTCATCGTCAAAAGAAATTGTTATAGGTCTTGCCTTTATTTCATATTGAGCTGATGTTGATGTGTAATTTAATTTAAAGTTATTAGCATATTGATTTTTTTCGTCTGTTGTAGATGGAGAAACTGTAAGATCTGTTCTCTCAATAGAGAATCCTGTAATGTTAATTGTATATTTTCCTACATTTATAGCAGAACCCAGAGAACTTGTTAATGATTTTACAACTTCGATTCTTTCGGTTGTGTTTATTACTGTCGCAGAAACATCATCAGAATCACAAGTTCCATCTAATGAAATACCGTATAATCTATTTCCTGCACTATCTACACCTGTAGCAGTACCAAAAACAGTAGTTATTCCATCATATATCTTTTCGGTTTCAAGTAGACAAATCCAAATCTCTTTTTGAGATATTGTATAATTAATACCTGTGCTATCAAAAGTGATTTTATAACTTAATGTATCATCATCTTCATATAATGTATTTGTAATATTATAGTCAGGCAACGGATGTTGATGCACGTCGTTAGATTTAGAGTTTAGAGAGTTATCAATCTTGACTCCACAAGACTTTATATTATATGTAGCAGCATTTATAACTGATTGTTGTGCACAAGAGCCATCATCTATAGAATAATAAATTCCTACAATAGAATCATTAGATGCTAACCCATCTCCTGTGATTGTATATCCAGAAGTAGCTGTAAAATTATCACTTGAACCATTATAAGTTTTTGTAATAACTGCATTTTTACTAAGAGTGATTACACGTTTATCAATACGATAGGTTCCCTCTTCAAATGTAAATGCATAGTTTCCATTCAATACTGTATTATTCGCGTCTGTAGAAGTTACAGTAACACTTCGAACTTTCACATGATATGTTCCCACTAAAATTGCGGGTTTATTTGTATAATCAAAAGTCTTATTAGCGCTATATACATCAGATTTACTGTTTGTCTCATTATATATTCCATAACTAAAGCTAAAACAATCATTTCTTCCGGTAACCTTAACTAGATATGCAGTTGCACAACTAGCATCACCTGCTGCTTGATTTCCTGTCACAGTATAACTAGAAACAGAATCAAACTTATGTTCATTACCATCATATTTTATTGTTCCATCATTAAATGTGATTTTAATCGGTTTAGCAGTGATTGTATAAGTCCCTTGATCACTATTTCTAAGATCTAGCACATAGCTTAGCGCATTTTCGTTATCACCTGGATAATAAAGAGCATCATCACGACTATCGTTAGCTGCAGTTTGATTACCTGGGCGTTGTAATACATTATCTATTGCAAGTCCACATGGGTTTATATAATAAACACCAACATTTATTATATCTCCATGTCCATCACCACATCTAGATAAGATATTACCCTCTGCATCTGAAACTTCATAGAAAATATCTACAATTCTATCATTAGGATGTAAGAATAGAACTTGGTATGTATCATCATATTTAGAAGGAGAATAGAACAGCACATTTGCATTAACTCCATCATATACTTTAGACATATCTCTCTGATAAGCTATATTTACACGTGATTTAGAACCTACAAAAGATTCTGTTCCAAACACGAATTCATAGTTATTTTTTAATGAAGTATTGGATGCATCACTAGAATTAACACTAACATCAAGCATTTTTATATAATATGTACCAGCTAAAATAGCAGAAGCGTTAACAAACGTCCAGTTCTCAGTTGCACTATATACTTCAGACATAGGATTTGTTGAATTGTATAACGCATATTCAACATCGTTTCCTACACAATCAGCTCTTTTACTGCTTCTTATTAAATATAAACCTGTACAGGTAGGTCTTCCTGTCCATTCAGCAAGATCATCAGAATCATCAGTTACATAGTTACTAGAATTTTCATATGTACGAGCTTCAGAATTGTATGAAAAATTAAGTTTAGAATAATTACTAGTTGGATGAGGACCTATCTCTATTCTCTTCTTAGTTATAGTATATTCAAAACCTTTGTATTCATCAGAATTACTAGTTGTATCTAAAAGAACAATATTATAACTAGCTATAGCATCTACGTTAGATCCATATTGATATGCATCATCACCTTGATTGGTATCTTGTGTTTCGCCTATAGGAAGTTGCAATGTGTTATTTATTACTACACCACATATTTGGAAATTATACTTTCCTACATCAATGATTTTACCACCTTGAGCACATGCGGAAAGTGTGTTTCCAGATTCATCAAAAATAGCGTAGTATATAAATGTAAATCTGTCATTTTCTTGTAAACCTTCTTGCGTATAAGCAGGCACAGAAGAATATACATATCCAATGTCTACACCATCATATTCGCTTGTATATTGAGCAGAGTTAAAAGTTATTTTCAAATCAGCTTTATTAATTATATACTCTTTTGGTGAATAGAATGTAAATGAATAGTTAGAGTTAGGAGATGTATTACTCTCATCATCAGTATTTACGGTAGTACTAGCTCCCCTTATATAATAAGTACCCGCTAATATCGCTGGTTTATCCTTAAACGTAGTAGCTCCTGATGTACTACTATAAACTGAAGATTTAGTGTTAGTACTATTATAAATATAGTAAGAAAGCTCATCAGCTAAACAATCTTCTCTTTCGTCAGTTTTTACTAAATATGCAGAACAAGTTCCATCAGAAGTCGCTAAAGTTCCATTAACCTTTATTTCATAGTAACTAATATCTTCAAATGTATGCTCGTTAGAATCATAAGTAGTTTCTCCGCCTTTAAAATCAACAACGACCGGCCTTTTAGTAATAGTGAACGTCATATTTTCTTCACTTACGATTAAATTGAAGTTTTGAGTAGGATTTTGAACATTTGGTGCTGCCACAGAATTATCTTCTATTCTAACAACCGAAAATCCTGATACAGAGAATGTATAAGTTCCTGCATTGATCGCAGATAACACACTACTTGTTATAGTTCCTATTTTTTCTATTCTTTCCGGGGTATTTATAAGCACCTCAGAAGGATCATCAGAATCACATTCAGAATCACTAGAAAAACTATATACACCACTACCTGCAGAATCAAACAAAGTAGTTAAACCATCATACATTTTGGAATTATTTGTCAAACAAATCCAAATATTTTTTTCTAAAATTGTATACATTTCAGTTGTATGATATATAAGGAAATTATCACTAGGAGACGAAATTGAAACAGCACTTGTATTCTCTGTAACCGAAACAGTCATTCCTGTTATAGTAACCTCATATGAACCAATATCAATAGCAGATGCAGCAGTTACTGCCAACTCAGTTATTGTTTCCACTCTTTCAGAAGTATTAATAACAGTAGTAGAAGCAGCAACACATTCACTCTTAGTAGAATCATAAATAGATACAGACCATAATGAAGCTACCGGATCAGCGAAAATAGTAGATACACCATCATATATCTTAGCATTTGTTGCTAAACTAAAACATATTGGTAATGGTGAAATAACATATTGGAACTCAGCATCAAATTCAATATCATAACTTGAAGTTGAAGCTACATATGGGTTTTGGTACGTATCATCTTGTTTATCATTAGCGCTTGTTTCCCCAGATGGACGTTGCGATGTATTATTTATTTTCACTCCACATAATTTAATTGTATATGTTCCTGCATCAATAATTGCAGCTTTTCCACAAGCAGCAATTGTAGTAGTACCTGCAGCATCTAAAACTTCATAGTAAACATCAGTAACCACATCATTATCTAAAACTTCAACCTCAAATAAATCAGTAAAAGTTTCACTAGTGCCATCATACACTTTACTAGCGTCATCTGGACTAGTAAGAGTTATACTTTCTTTATAAACGATATAAGCATCATTGTTATTGAATGTGAAAGTATAGTTATTATACCCTGAGTTTGTATCTACTTTAGTTGCTTTACCCATATATGAACCAGATAAAATAGCAGAAGCATTAGCAAATGTCCAATTTTCTGTTGCACTATATATTTCAGATTTAGCGTTTGTTCCATTATATAAAGCATACTCTACTTCATTTAATAGATACTCTTCTCTTTCAGCAGTCTTTACTAAATAATATCTCTTATTTGAATTATCATATTCTTGATGTCCGCTAACATCATAATTGAAAACATCTCTTTGTGAATCGTATATTAAATCAAATGTTGTAGCATAAGAATCATATGTTTTCTCACCATAAGCAAATGCAATATTTATAGTTTTCTTTCCTATTACATAATTTGTTCCTGAAGTATCAAAAGTCACCACGTAACTTAATGTTGAATCATCAGTAGGTGTAACATATTGATGCGCATCATCTGTAGAAGAACTTAAATTTTCTGCACTATCTATTTTTATTCCACAAGATTTTATGTTATATGTACCCGCATCAATAACAGATTCTTGTCCACATGCACCACTGTTTATAGAATAGTAAATATTTGTAATAGAATCATTGTTAGCTAAACCATCTCCACCAAATGAATAATAAGATGTAGCAGTGAACGTATTACTTAAACCGTTATATATTTTAGTAGCAATTGATTGGATTGTAATCGTTAATGTACGCTTAGTAATTGAATATGTTCCTTCTGTAAATGTAAAATTATAATTCCCGTTTAACACTGTGTTTGTTCCAGATACTAATACAACCGTAATATCTTTAACCTTTACATGATATGTTCCCGCTAAGACTGCAGATTTATTTGTATAATCAAAAGTCTTATTAGCGCTATATACATCAGATTTACTGTTTGTCTCATTGTAAATTTCATAATTAAAACTAAAACATTCTGATCTTTCAGCTGTTTTAACTAAATATGCAGTTGCACAACTAGCATCTCCTGCCGATTGATTTCCTGTTAAAGTATAATCAGCAATATTTCCGAAAGAATGTTCAATACCGTCATATTTTAATGAATCGTCATCAAACTCAATAGTAACATTTCTTTTAGTGATTGTATAGGTGCCATTAGTGTAAGTAAACGAATAATATTTAGATGTTGTTCCTGGAGTTATATCAACTTTAGTTCCACCAGCTAGAGTTATGGAAATTTTAGTGACAGATACAGTATAACTTCCCACATCAATTACAGAAGCGTTATTACAAGTAACTGATGTAATTGAATCTCCTGTTGCTAAAGTTGGTAATGTGTATGCACTTCCAGCACATAATGACACTGAAACTCCATCATAAACTTTGGAATTTGAATTAAATGTTAAAGATATTGATTTAGCCACTACAGTTATCGTGAAATCTTTAGTCGCACAATTTCCTGCTTTATCAATAACCACATACCTTAATATGTGTGTTCCACTTTCTCTTACACGAGTTCCACTACTAGTATAAGTCACTGGAGCTGCAGTTGTATAAGAGTTGCTTTTTGATTGTTCATTGGTTTCAGTAACAGTTATCCCAAAACCGCTAATAATTGTTGTCAAATCATAAACATCACCAACAGTAAGATTTTTAGTTGTTGAAGTAGCAGTTATAACAGGTAAAGTTGTATCAACTTTAATTACATTACTATAATCTTTAGAAGTTGTATTTCCAGCATAATCAGTAACGATTAGTGTAAGACTCTTGTTTCCATCTCCAGAAGATAGAGTTATAGTAGAGTTTGATGGAACTGCAGCATTATTATACTTGCTCGAACTTCCCTCTTTTACTTGATATGTACTTATACCATTAGTATCAGTAGCTGATGCACTAACTTTAACTGAACTTGAAGGAGCAAACCCTGATTGTACTGTACAAGTTTGAATTGCACAACTACCACTTCCAGCTGCCACTACAGAAAAACTGTTGATTGTTGGTCCAGTTGTATCATATTTAGCTAAAACATCATCATATGTTTTTTGACTAACACTTCTATCAGCCCTATCTTTTATCCCTGTACTTATTAATGTCCCTATTTTTACATCTCCTTGTGTACTTCCTGAAAGAGTAATGACACATGTAATTGTTGTAGGTAAATCATTTCCTAATTGATCTCTAGTATATGGGGCGTTAAATGCACAAGTCACAGGTGAACCAGTTCCTGCACTTCCTCCTATTGTATAACTCAATGTTGGAGATGTTGTTCCATGAACTTTTTCTGAGTATGTGAACACAATTGTAATTGTATCTCCACTATTACAATAATAAACATTACCTACTTTATTACACCCTGATGGTGTTGCAACATAAGATGAAACTGTTGGGTTAGTTTTATCTATGTATAAATTTGATAGATATCTACCATTAGTATTACATAAATCCTTTTCTACATCACTAAAATTCGCAAGAGTTTCACTACCTGTAATTACATCTACTTTAATTATCACAAAAGATCCTTGATTTGTTTGAGATGCATATGCATATACAATAGTATAAGACGCTGTACTAATAGTTATTGAATTATCGCTAACTGTAGTCCAACCGGAAAATATTGTTGGCGTTAAATCTTCAATTTTCTCTTCACACTCAGTCAAACTTGTACAAGTTGCACTTTTAATAGTAGCTGTTTTAGTAAAACCTGCAGTCGCTATAGTAAATGTTCTAGAAGAATCTGCTACTACAGGTGGTTTTCCATTAGTGACAGGAGTTGTAGCATCTGTAGCAGTTAAACTAGCAGCTGAAAGAGGAGTAAGCGTAACCTCTTTTGTTGCAACAGCACCATATTTATCTGTTACTGTAATCGTTACCTTTGTATTAGCAGTAATATCATGATAGCTTGATGTGGCAGTAGTACCACTATAAGAAATAGTTCCCGCACTTACTGTAACACTTGTAATATCTGATGTACTTCCATGATAATTTCCAACACCTTTATCACTAACACTGATTGAAAATCCTACTGAAGTTCCTATACCAAAACATGTTCCTGTTCCTGAATCGCTACATGCCTTGATAGAACCTGTATTATAAATAAGTGTTGCATTACCGATAGAAATATCTCCATCTCCTACTTGGGTTTCATAAGCACCACATTGAGTATCAACTACATTCACACTATTTCCTACTGCATCAGTAAAGTTACTATCAGTAAACGATAATATGAGTTTATAAAATTTGGTATTTGTATTCCCTATAGTTACTGTTGTTGTTATTTTTGTTTGTGCTGCATCCATTGCCGAACTAGCAGTAACATAACTACTAACAGTAGATGCTAAAATATTACTTGAACCATTATAATAATACACGTTATTAAAAGAAGAAAATTCTGTACTATTGAACACTAAACTTAGTGGTTTTCCATCGTTTCCTTTTGGATATGAACTAGGATAGCTAACTGAAATAGAACATACTATGCTATCGGTTGTTGATGTTCCTAAATTTCTAAGATATGTACTATCACAAGTTGGAGTAACTGTAATTTTTTCAGTTAATATATATCCAGCAACTGAAGTTTCATTATCGATTACATACGGTATCTTTTTACCCACTAAACTATTAGCATTAGACGCAAAAACTAACTCAGAATCCATATATAATCCATCACTAAGAGAAAAATCACCTTGTGTAGGATTGCTAGGGATTGTATAAGTACACACAACTGTAGTGTTTGAACCATTACAAGTGAATTCCTTTCCAGAAATTTCGCCCAATGTATTGGTTGATCCATCATAAAACTTTATTTTCTTATTACTAACTGACGCAAGAGTCATATCAGAAGTTAAAGTAATAGTAATTGTGTCACCAGTATTACAATATTCTTTATTATTATTTGTAACACACCCTGTAACTGTAAGCGAAGCATCCAAGAAGTAGATATAACTTTGAGATATTTGATAAAGCGAAGATCCTTGAGCATTAGTAACTACCCCTTTATATACAGCCTCAAAAATATGAGTTGCATCTTCCACTTGATCCTTATCACTATTTTTCACTCCAGAACATTCTTCTCCAGATAAGTTTTCTCCATCCCAACAATATCCATAAAAGCCTACCATTTCTAAATATGGAGCTTGATTCTCATAATAATTATTTCCAATTACAACTTGATCATCAGATTCATTGTAATCATAAATGCCAAAAAGAGGCGCAACACTTCCTCTTGAAGTATCCACGCTCCAAAAATAAGTAAAATCTCCAGTAGCATTTTCAGCAAACTCATTTACCATTACATCTAGCTGTGGACTACCTGAAACGTAAAAGAACGATAAAGCATCTTCTATAGTATAATATTGTCCACCCATAATATCATTTTCTAAATAAACAACAAAAACTAATTGTCTAGCATTATAATTATCAGAATTTGATAAAGAAAAAGAAAAAGTTTGTGAACTTGTATTTGTTACTTCATAAGCTTTTCTTTTTACCGGATTAAGAGTAGAATCACCTATCGAAACAATATCCATAGTTCCTTCTTCAAAAGTTATATTTTCTGCAAAAATTTCATATTCAACAATAGCAAACATTTTGATATATGAACATCTATCGTTGTTTCTGCAGCTCAATGTCACACTTAAATTGCTATCGGTTAAAGTGATATAACTATTAATTCCAGCCATACCATCATCTTCCACTTTAACTTCTCCACTAGCGTTATATGATTCAACCCCAGCTATACCATCAGTAGTAACTCTAATTCCTACAGTTTCTGCAGTATAATAAGCATTTCCTTGGTTTAAAGTTTCATTTAATTTAGCATTTAAAATAAGATAATAATATTTAGTAAGAGTAACTGTTGTTCCATCTTCAAAAGTAACAGTAAAATCTATTTTTTGTGATCCATATAAAGAAGGGTCTACTAATTTGTTATCATTTCTAGTTATAATACAACTTGTATCTATTTGATTTTCATTATAACAAACGATTCCAGCATTATAAAAAGTATCATAATTATTTTCATCACTAGGAAGATCACTAGGAATGATAGTGTTATATTTGTTATCAATTAAAACTTCAGCACTATATACACTAGTACTCTCTTCTCCTTCTGCACTTGCAAAACTAGGCATAGCAAAAAATGCAAATAACATTGCAAAGATAAATACTATACCTTTATATACCTTTCTTTTTTTCATAATACTTTTTACCCCTCTCGTTTTATTATTTATAATAATAAAAACAGTCCTTACTAATAGACAAGTATATTCTAATATATTTGATACCCCTATCACAATAAAACGAGAATAAAAAAGTCGTAAATTGTTGAATACTTATTATTTATAATAATAAAAAGAGGCCTTCGCCTCTTAGTTTCTTGATAAAGTATGTTTTTTTGCTACCACTGTATTAGCTTTAAAGCCTGTTTCGCTTGGTACCCATTTGTTTAATCTTTCCTTAATAAGCAGTGATAATTTATCATCAGTTAATCTTTCTCCATAAAGTTTGTTTTCATTATTTCTAACAACTGACCCCGCTAGGTTAATAGCTAACTCTCTAACATTTGAATCTTCTACTTCATTTTCTAATTCTATCCTTATGTTATATATACCACTTTTTTTCTTTAAATCTGTTTCGACTTTAAAATCCATGAATTTAGTTCTATTTTCCATTTTAATTACCTACTTTCTATTCAAATAATATCATATAAATAAACTCATTTCAACCTCTTTTAAACCCCGATGTGAATTAATTTTTAGATAAAAAAAGACAGATTTCAAAATCTATCTTTATTCAACGTTATGATAAACATTTTCAACATCATCTAAAGCTTCTAAAGTTGATATCAATCTATCAAAAGTTTGTCTATCTTCTTCATTTAAAGTCACATACTCATTAGCAACATACTCATTCTCACAAGTTAGGTATGTAATCTTATCTGCAAATGTAGAATCTAGAGCGTCTTTGATGTTGTATAGATCGCTAATTTCACCATAGATAGTTATTATATCTTCATCTACTTCTAAATCTGAAAAATTAGCATCATTTAAAATTAAAGTTTCCTCTACTTCAGCTTCACTTACCCCTTTAATAGACACAACACTACAATGAGTATAGTTAAATGATACACTACCACTTATTCCTAATTTACTGCGGCACTTATTAAAACAACCTCTAATCTCTGCGATCGCTCTATTAGGATTATCAGTTAAACTCTCAATTACTAAAGTTGATGCTCCAGGACCAAATCCTTCGTATACATTTGAGTAATAACTTTCAGCGGATGCTGAACTAGCTTTTTCTATTGCACGCTTAATAACATCTCCTGGAACTTGGTTAGCTTTGGCCTTGTCTATTGCTCTTCTTAAAGTTAAATTACTATTAGGATCAGGGACACCACTCTTTGCTGCTATTAGTATTTCCTTACTATATTTAGCATATAATTTTGATTTCATTGCTGCTGTTTTAGCCATCGATGCAGCTCTAACTTCATGCGCTCTTCCCATAAACTCACTCCTCACCCGTTCTATACTACACTTTTTATTGAATTTAATCAACAAATTAATTATTTCTTAATTATTGAGAGCAGAAAAAACTCACAATTAAATTAACAATAATTACAATTTTCGATAAATTAATTATTTCATTAGACAGTAATATATCGCATTTTAAGCGTTACATTTACTACCCATTTAAAATATCATTAAGTTCCTCTTCGTATACTATTCTTATACCTAAATTTAATGCTTTTTCTAACTTACTTCCTGGCTCTTTACCAACAATCAAATAATCTAATTTTTTAGAAACGCTACTAACAACATTTGCTCCTAAAGAGTCTAATAAATCTTTAATTTCATCTCTTTTGTAATTTTCTAAAGTTCCAGTCACAAGTACATTTTTATGATTAAAAACAGTTTCTTTAAAGTTATCATTATTATCTATATAACTCATATTTACCCCATATTCTTTTAGTTTTGATATAAGTTCTAAATTCTTCTCATTTCTAAAATAATCATAAATACTTTTCGCACTTACTTCACCAATATCTTTAATATCTTTTAACTCTTCTTCGCTAGCTTGCATTAAACTATCTATATGTCTATATCTTTTCGCTAGTATCTTACTAGTTTTACTACCCACTTCTTTTATTCCTAGAGCGAATAATAATCTTTCTAAAGATAAAGATTTGCTATTTTCTATAGCATTCATCATGTTATTTACCGACTTTTCTCCATATCCTTCTACTTCTTTTAACTCATTATAGTATCTATTGATATCGTAGATATCTGTAACATCTTTTATAAATTCTAAATTATATAATTCCTCTACTACTTTTTCTCCTAAACCTTCAATATCCATAGCACCCTTACTAGTATAATGAATTATCCCCTCAATATTTCTAGCTTTACAATATTCATTGGTACAATAGTGATGAGCACCATCATCTTTTTTTACTAATTTAGTTCCACACATTGGACACTCTTCAATCATGTTATATTCTTTTTCATTACCGTTTCTTGCTTCTTTAACAACTCTAACTACTTCAGGTATTACATCTCCAGCTTTTCTTAAAATTATAGTATCACCAATCTTAATACCTCTTTCTTGTATAAAATCCTCATTATGTAAAGTAGCTCTACTAACCCTACTACCCGCCACTAAAACTGGCTCTAATACTGCATTTGGAGTAATCTTTCCTGTTCTTCCTACAGTATAAACAATATCTAATAATTTAGTAGTAACTTCCATGGCAGGAAATTTGTAAGCAATAGCCCATTTTGGAACTTTCATTGTATATCCAATTAAATCGTGCAATTTTAAATCATTAACTTTTATTACAACTCCATCTATATCATAAGCTAATGAATCTCTTTTTAAAGCATACTCTTTGATGTACTCTATAACTTCTTTTATACCCTTACAAACTCTTCTTTCTTTATTTGTTTTAAATCCTAGTTCATCTACTCTATTTAAAGCATCACTTTGTTTAAATAAATCAAACGAAGCACAATCAACAAAAGTATAAACAAACATATCCAACCCTCTAGATGCTGCAACTTGCGAATCAAGCTGTCTAATAGATCCACTAGCAGCATTTCTGCAGTTAGCAAATAAAGTTTCTCCATTTTCTTTTCTTTCTTTATTTATTCTCTCCAAACTTGATTTAGGCATATAAACTTCTCCTCTTACCTCAAGTTTTCTTTTTTCTTTAATAATAAGAGGAATACATTTTATAGTTCTAACATTATGAGTTACTTCTTCACCAACTACACCATTACCTCTAGTCGCCCCATACACTAACTTACCATCTTCATACATTAAAGCCATAGCTAGACCATCTATCTTTAACTCACAAATGTATTCGATATCTTCATACCCTAAGGCATTTTGAATCTTTTTGTCAAAATCCTCTAATTCCTCATAACTAAATACATCTCCTAAAGACATCATTGGACTCTTATGCTCAATCTTATTGAAACCATCCACTACCATTCCACCAACTCTATTAGTAGGAGAATTGTCATCATGCATATGAGGATTTCTATTTTCTAAATCTATAAGTTCATTCATTAAAGCATCAAACTGATAATCACTAATACTAGATTGATTTAAAACATAATATTCATAATTATATTTATTTAATAACTCACGTAATTCAACTATTCTACTTTCATCTTTATTCATACTATCCCTCTATCCCATTAATATTGTATCACAATCTGTAGTAAATAAGATGTTTTTTTATAATTTTATTATAAAAAAAATCCGCTACAACAATATATCTTTTTTTCATACAATGAAAAACCCTTCATTTTTAGTAAATAAAAAAACATTGAAATTCAACTTATATAATGGGATAATGAAACCAAACGAAAGGGGAAAGAAAAATGAATATTATAGAGCGACAAATCATAGATTCCTTAGATGAAGCCGCTAAAGCTATTTCTTTAGCTTTTTCTAATGGTGATAAAACAGTTATTAATAAGCATTATTTTAATATTAAAAAAGCTTTTTCTAAAACAAAAATTCATGTCACTAATGACTATATCCCTTTTGATGACGATATCGAAAAAATTTTTTCCACAAAAATATTAAATTCAGCTAAAGATATAGATAACAAATATAAAACCACTATAGTTAAAAACATCAATTTAATAATGGAGGGTAAATATACTCCAAGCACCTCAAATATTCACATACAAGATGAAGAATTTCATTCTCTTTATTTAAAAAATAAAAGATTATTTGATGGCTGTTTAATTGATGAAATACAAGTATATAATGTTTATAAAACAAACAAAAAATTACTTAATTCATTAGTTATAGAATTAAATTCTTTTTCACACGAAGTAGATAAAATTCAAGAAACTATAAAAAACGGAGTAAAAGAATTAAAAAATTTATCTCCTTTACTAGATGCCATGGCTAAAACTCATAATCTTTGTACTTATCATGATATTTTAAATTTTTATAATCAACTAAATTCACTAATTTTAGATACTAGTTTACTAGATGAAAACATGCAACAAACTATAGAATCTTATAAAAAGCAAGCATTAGAAAAAGAAAGTATAAAACAACTTTCTAAATCTGAAATAAAAACTCTTATAAACAACACAAAACTTTTATTAAATAATTCTTTATTCAAAACTTTATTAACAAACTCTCATATAAATGAATTTTGTAACTCTCTACAAATTCCATTATCAATCGAGTATATAAAAAGTCTTATCAGCACTTTAAAAGTTCTTAATTCAAATCAAGACTATGGTGCTGCTACAACACTTATAAAAGATACAGTTGTCTGTATTTTTAGACAATCTATACCAGATTATTATAAAATTAAAAATAGCACGATAACACACGAACTTATTCATGCCTATACCCTAAATAATAACAATCTAGTTCAATTAGAAATAATTGAAAGTAAATATAAACTATTAGATGAATTTATAACTGAATTTTTATCTAGAAAATCTCAAAAATATCTTTTGGATGATATTATAACTGTTAAGCCTAATCGAAAAATCAATTCATCTTTAGGATATCCAGACTTTGATTTTATAATAAAAGAACTAGATAACACTCCTTTAATGAATACTCTTATAGATATTAAAGTAAATAACGATATTGATAATATTGAAAAAAGAGTAGGTAAAGAAACCCTTTCTCTTCTTACTTCATATTTAGACGATCCTTTAAATATGAATAAATATAATAAACTAATGAATACTATCAACAAGAAAAAATAAAACGCTCAAACGAGCGTTTTTTTATTCCTTTGATAAAGAAGGGTGTTTTCCAAGCATAGTTTTAACTCCTACTTTGCTATCTTTAAAAGCAACTTCAATTAATTCCCCTTTAACACTTAAAACAATTCCCATACCATAGGTTATATGATTCAATTTATCTCCTACTCGCCATAAAATATCGTTACTTTTATTGGTAACGACAGCGCTTGTAATAGGTTTAGAAGTATAACTTGGTGTCCTATTATAACTATTATAATTATTACTCTTATATCCATAACTGCTACGATTATTATCCACACTAAACACTAGATTATTATCCTTATAATAACCTTTTATTTCATTAATAAATCTAGAAGGCGTGTTAGAAGCGTGAACAACAAAGTTAATTCCATAATTACTAGATAAATGTAATATTTCTTTAGCCCTAGTAAAAGCTACATACGCTAATCTTCTCTCTTCTTCGATATTATCGCTATCTTCCATCAAACTCTTTTCACTTGGGAATATTCCCTCACACAATCCAATAACAAAAACATCTTTAAACTCTAACCCTTTAGCGGTATGAATGGTCATCAAAGATACATGATCACTATCATCGATTTCATCTTGAGATGTGAACAATGTTATTTCTTGAAGGAATCCACTTAAACTTACTTCTTCAGCGTTATTTTCATAGTAAGTAATATTATTCATTAATTCTCTGATATTATCTTTTCTTTCTTCTTCCTCTAATTCATTCAACATAGAGTAATATCCAACATCATTTAATAAATCATCTAATATATTTACTAAATCTATAGTTAAATCCTTACTCGAATATTCTTCGATTAAATCAATAAATTTAGAAATGTTTAATCTTACTTCATTTCTATTTATTAAATCTAAATGTTCTCTTATTGCTCTATATAAAGAAATATTATATGTAGAAGCCAAAGTTTTAAACTTTTCTAAAGTAGTATCTCCTAAACCTCTTTTAGGTTCGTTGATAATTCTTTGAAGTGATAAATCATCTTCTTTATTTACTAATATTCTAAGATACGCTAAAGAATCTTTAATTTCTTTTCTTTCATAGAACTTAACTCCTCCATATATCTTATATGGGATGCCATTTCTCACTAAAGCGTTTTCTATATCTCTAGATAAATAGTTTGATCTATATAAAATTGCAATATCTTTATAATCATAATCATATTTTTCTCGATCTTTAATGATTAAATTAACAACTTTATTTGCCTCAGATAATGATGAATCTAAATTATAATAACTAACATCTTCACCATCGCCATTTTTAGTTATTAAATCTTTATGAACTCTTTTTCTGTTATTTTTTATTAAAGCATTAGATAAATTTAATATTTTTTGCTTAGATCTATAATTCTCATCTAAAATTATTGTAGTTGCCCCTTGGTACATGTTTTCAAAATCCATAATAATCTTTAGATTTGCGCCTCTCCAAGTATAAATAGTCTGATCTGGATCTCCTACCACAAATAAACTATTATCCTTTCCCACTAGTAACTTAATCAAATCAAACTGGATATCATTAGTATCTTGAAACTCATCTACTAAAATAAACTTATATCTCTTTTGCCACTTTTCTTTTATATCTTCATATTTAGTCAAAACATCATATGTTTTTACTAATAAATCATCAAAATCTAAACATTTCATTTTAAATAACTTAGTTTCATACGCTTTAAATATCCTATTTTTGTCTTTTTCTCTTTCCACATCAAAAACGTGATTAGTAATGTAATTAGTATTATAAAAATTAGTCTTTAAATAAGAAATATAGTTAATCATTTCCTTATAATCAATATAGTTTTTATCAATATTTAAATCTTTTAAAATTTCTTTTACTAATTTAGTTTTATCTTCTTCATCTAAAATATTAAAATCTTTAGGATATTCTAATACTCCTATTTCTTCTTTTAAAAATCTAACACAAAACGAATGAAAAGTTGCAATAAGTGGAGGATATATCATCCCATCAAGAGAATCTACAACTCTGGTTTTCATCTCATTGCTTGCTTTATTTGTAAATGTAATAGCTAAAATATTTCTAGGACTAACCCCACTCTCAATAAGATATGAAATTCTACTAGTTAAAACTCTGGTTTTTCCACTTCCTGCACCTGCAATTACTCTAATATACTTGCTAGGACTAGTAACAGCCTCTTTTTGTTTACTATTAAAATGAGTTAAATCTAACATATTACTACTCCTCCTTGCCGAAGAGTATTATAACACATTTCAGCCAATTTCATTTCACATTAAAATTAATTTTCACTAAATTTCTTATTTCTATGTATACTAATTATAGGTGATTCCATTGAGTATCTATTTATTCTCATTAAATTTAAATATAGCTATGATATTTAGTATGATATTTTTATTTATAATTCCTATTTTTCTCTTTATTTTTTCAAAAAAGAGAAGATTATTTTACATACTTTATCTATTACTTTATTCATTATTATTGTTTTTTGGTGTGTTACTTGAAGTGAAAATTTATAATCACATTATCACTTTTTCTCTAACTATTACTGAGGCATGGTTTGATAAAAATATCTCTTTAGCGTTTTTTGATCCCCTAAGCATCCTGATTAATCTTTTTTTATTATTTCCATATGGAGTCATTATTCCTAAGCTAACTTATAAAAGGCAACTTATAAAAGTAATAATCACCTGCATCGTAGTATCTATTTATATTGAATTTCTACAATTTTCTTTACCAATTAAACGATCTTGTGAGCTTTTAGATATCCTAAACAACTTAATTAGTGGTATACTAGGGTATCTATATTATTTATTACTAAGAAAAATAAGATACAGGAGTGAGTTAGATGATAAATTATCCAAACAAAAAAATAGTAAAACATGAAAGAAAAGAATATATAAATTACGGTAATCGAGGTATGAATCTAGAAGAATCTATAAATCTTACTAACACTTACTATCTTGATCAAAACATTGCAGTCATTCATAAAAAACCTACCCCAATCCAAATAATAAAATTAGATAGCAAAAAAGGTAGAATTGTAGACGCATTCTTCAAGAGCCCTTCAACTACTGATTATAATGGAATATATAAAGGAAAATATATCGATTTTGAAGCTAAAGAAACACAAAATAAAACCTCTTTTCCTTTATCTAATATTGGAAAACACCAAGTGCTCCACTTAAAGAAAGTTAAAGAACAAGGCGCTATTGCTTTTGTTATTATCTCTTTTTCTAAGCTAAATGAAGTATATTTACTAGATGCTAATTACATCGTTGCTTGCTATAACAATCCAGATAGAAAGTCTATCCCCTATAGTTATATAAAAGAGCATGGACATTTAATAGAGCAATCCTACTTTCAACGAGTAGATTATCTTAAGGTAATTGATGAATATTATTTATAAATAAAGTAAAAAATAATTCTGGTGATACGATGAAGAAATTCTTATCTAAAGCATTAGAATTATTTTTTATTTTAATCTTTATTTTCAGTATAATTAGCACTATTTATTTATCGAATTTATATGTAAAACACGACGAAATTAAAGTTACTCCACTTATAGATAATAAAATAAGTAAAGTTTTAGACAAAAATGGCAATAGCGCCTTAAGCATTGAATTAACTAACAATAATAGTATTAAGTTCGAAGATTTACCAGATGTCTTCATTAACGCATTAATAAGTGGTGAAGATGCTAGATTTTTCTCTCATAACGGTGTAGATTTGCAAAGGATTATCTCAAGTTTAATAACAAATGTTACCAAAGGAAAACTACAAGGAGCTTCTACATTAACTCAACAATTAATAAAAAACACCCTTTTGGATTCCTCTAAAACTTTAGATAGAAAATTAAACGAAATCATTATTTCTTTAAAATTAGAAAAACAATTAACAAAAGAAGATATTATCGAAGCTTATTGCAATAATATTATGTTTGATGGAGTTACTCTAGGAGTTAATAACGCTTCTTTAAAATTCTTTAATAAGTCTATTTCAAATGTTAATCTCGCAGAAGCGGCTCTTCTTGCAGGAATTGTTAATGCTCCTAGTTACTTTAACCCTATAAGAAATCCTATAAACGCTAAAAATAGGATGAATACAATATTGAATTTAATGCATCGACACGGATATATAAATGAAAATGAATTAAAAGCTGCTAAAAATGTAGGAATCGCAGATTTATTGGTTAGCAATATTAAAGATGAAACCACCTACCCTTACCAAGCTTATCTAGATATAGTCTATCAAGAGGCGTATGAGTTACTAAATATCTCACCCTTCTCTACTCCTTTAATTATTGAAACTTATTTAGATATTAATATTCAAAAAGAAATAGATAAAATTCAACAAGGAGAAACTATCGATTTTAGTGATGACGAACAACAATTCGCTTTAGCGTTAATAGATAATAAAACCGGCGCTTTAGTAGCAAGTATGGGAGGTAGAAACTATGATGGGCAACTTTTATTTAATCGTGCAAGTGACATGCAAAATCAACCTGCCTCTACCATTAAACCTCTTCTTTCCTATGCTTTAGGAATCGAATATTTAAATTATAACAGTAAAGAAGTACTATTGGATAAAGAATACTCTTATGCAAATGGTACTAATGTTAATAATGTTGATCATCTTTATATGGGGGAAATTTTAATCGAAGACGCAATTGGATACTCTAGAAACACCACCGCATTAATGGTGTTGGATGATGTTATAAAAGAGGTAGGAATTAATAAAGTTACTGATTATTTAAAATCAATAAATTTATTGGATGTTGATTCATCATATTTTAATTCTTCTTACGCTCTAGGAGCATTCTATAAGGGAGTCTCTCCTATTAATTTAGCTAGTGCTTATTCAATGATTGCAAATAAAGGAATCTATCAAAAAGGTTATACAATAAAAAGAATAATTAATCCCTCTACAAATCAAGTCTTGTATACTCATCAAGATAATAGAAAAAAAGTTTTATCCACTGCTACTACAGATATATTAACTGATATTTTAAGTAATGTTGTAGAATCAAATTATTATGGATTAGGATCGTTAAAAATTAAGGATTCACCTCTATATTTAAAGAGTGGAACATCTAGTTTTGATGCTTCACTTGCTAAACAATTAAAATATCCCTCTAATGCAAGTAAGGACTTGTGGTTAGCAGGATTTTCTAAACAATATAGTTTTGCCGTTTGGACTGGTTTTGACTATCCTAAAATCGGTCATGCTAATTATTTTAAAGCGGGGTCTGATTTAAGAAAATCTTTTCATAAACAAATATTATCAAAAATTCTTAATGTTGCTATAAGTGAAAAAGGGGGCGTGAATATAAGTGATGAAGTAATTCCTATAAATATTGTAAAAGGAACAGAATTATTACCTAATTCTTATACTCCTTTAAATATGATAGAAAAAGCATATTTTAAAAAAGGATATGAACCTACTAAAATATTAGAAATTCCTAGTCTTTCTAATGTGAATAACATTGAGATAATATTAACTGATGATTACTTTGATATTACCTTTTTAGACTACGCCTATCTTGACATTATAAAAAAAGAAAACACCATATATAATACAAGTAAAATATATGGTGTTATTGAATATGTTATTGAAATAAATGGTTCAGTGTATACTTCAACTGATTATAACTTTCAAATTGCTATAGAACCCGCTATTAATTATAACTTAGTAGCATATACTAGATATTCAAAAGTTAAAGATATTACTTCTAATAAATATACTACAAATTTTAATTTATTTTATTAATCTCTATCCAAAATACTCATCAATCTAATTATTTGTAATAATCCTGCTAAAGTAGCCGCAACATAAGTAAATGCTGCAGCAGTAAGTACTTTGCTTACTCCATCAATTTCTTCCATAGTGTATGTTCCTGTAGACATCAAATATTGTTTAGCTCTTCTTGAAGCGTTAATTTCTACTGGTAATGTTACTACATCAAATAATAAAATTATTCCTAGTGCTACTATTCCTATTAAAATAAGTGGTTCATAAAATAAAATAAAGCCTAAATAGATTCCTATCCATGACACTTTACTTGCTACTATTGCAAAAGATGACAAACCTTGTCTTAATCTCAAAAACAAATAACCTTTGTGATCTTGGATAGCATGACCTGTTTCATGTGCTGCTACTGCTATACTAGCAATTGAGGAATTCACAAAATTATCATAAGATAAACTAATACTCTTAGTTCTAGGATTATAATGATCAGTTAATACTCCACGAACTTTATTAATAGAAACATTGTACATGCCATTGTTATTTAACATATCCTGAACAATCATTTCTCCTGTTTTTCCATTACTAACCCTTATTCTAGAATATCTATTATATGCGTTTTTAACCCATATTTGAGGTAAAATTGCTAGTAAAGTAATAATTATTAAATAAATAAAATAATCCATATATATCCCCCTTATTTAAAAATAAAATCTAATATTTTTTTTATACCTGTTTCTAATAGCCATAAAGGACCTCCTAGAACAATAAAAATATTATTCAACGAGTTCCTTATTTCTGTTTTCTTTATCTTTTTAAACATATTATAATCGTTATCTTTTAAAATGATTTTAAATTCTTTATTAAAATCATTTATCTTAATAACTGATTTTATAATTTCTAAAGTAACAATTATTGTATACAAAGATAAACACATATATTTTAAAATATTCAATCTAAAAAGAAAAGAACTAACTATAAGACACCAAACTATAGTTATACATATAACACTCAATTTTATCTTATGCTCATTTGCATATTTATATTCTGTTCTCTTTGTGTATAAAAAGTTTTTGCTTACTATATACCCTGCCAACAATAAAGAAAAAAGATATATTAATAAATCATCCATATTTTTAAATAAAAAGTGGCTTTTGCCACTTCTTTAATTTTCTTATCCTTCTAATTCAGGTGTCTTTAATGACTTGCTTGCTTTGAAAGAAACGCTTGTTCTTGCAGGGTAGATCATTGGCTCACCAGTTTGAGGGTTAACTCCTCTTTTTTCAGCTTTTTCCTTTACTAAGAAATTACCGAAACCAGCAACTTTAACACTATCTCCTTCTTCTAAAGCTTTAGCAATTACAGTAAATAATGCATCAACTGTTTCTCCAGCAACTTTCTTTGTTACGTTAGCTTCTAATGCTACACATTCAACTAATTGAGTTTTATTCATACTTCTTTTTCCTCCTATATGATTAATTGCATTTTATCATTAATAATTTAAACAAATCAAATATTTTGCCTTTTTTTCCTTTATTTATCGACTTTTTTCCAATTTTTAGTAACATAATATTGTAAGGAGTGTTGCAAATGGAATTTATAAACTTATCTTCTACCGCATCTACATTATTAATAACTTTATATTCTAGAGCAAATATGTCAAAAAAAGGGTTAATAATTAAAGATGAAAAAGCCGAAGAAATCATTCAATTAGCAGGATATAATCAAAAAAAATTAAAACTTAAACAATCATATCAAATCTTTTTAACTATAAGAGCTAAATTAATTGATGACTATACAGAAGAATTTATAAAAAAACATAAAGGAAATTGTACTGTTATCCAGGTTGCATGTGGATTAGACTCTAGATACAATCGGATGAATAACGACAAAGTTAAATGGTATGATTTAGACTTATATGGAACAATTGCTTTAAGAAAAAAATTTTATAAACAAACTCAAAATTATAAAATGATTGAAAGTAATGTATGCAACTTCACTTGGATTGATAAATTGGACCCTAAAGATCTTAAAAAACCTGTATTAATTATCGCAGAAGGATTATTTATGTATTTATCCGAAGAAGATAACCGCACAGTATTCTCTTCTTTACCTAAATATTTCAAAGATGTAGATATAATATTTGATGCTTTTTCTCCAGTGGTAGTAAAAATATCAAAGTATGTTGGCACTTTAAAAAGAACTAACGCAAGCTTCCAATTTGGATTTAAAGACCCTCAAACTATTACCTCTATGTCTGATAAAATAGAACATAAAGAAACATTGTCTTACAATTCAACAATATACACCAAACAACTATCTTTATTTCAAAGATTAAAACTAGCAATTAATAAAGTATTTATTGATAAATCAAGAAGATTAGAAGTCTTTCACATTAAATAATTATTGCAATCATCTCTTTGCTACTTTATAATCGTAGTAAGGAGTGTTAGAATGAAAATAAACGGAATAAAAGTTTCTAGCAAAGATTGGAATCATGGAGCAATAATGAAGATAAAAACATATTTAGATAGTACAATCGGAGAATATATGGATGATGCTAAACTAAAATATAATAATGAATATATAGCTCAACTAATATATTTAAATTGTTCTAATTTAATGTCTTTAGATGACAAAGAAATTGAAATTATTCTTCCTATTATAGCATTAACTATTAAATATATGGATGTAGAAATAAATGAAAATGAATCGCAATTAGATAATGTTAAAAATAGAGCATCTGAAAAATATTTAGAAGTATGTACTTTACTTAATTACTCTCTATTTAAAAAATCGTTAACTGAAGAACAATTTTATAATATTGTAAACTTATTTTCCGATAAAAAGAAAAGGAAATATTTTAAAAAAGCATTACAAGAAACTAAAGACTTACTAGAAAACACTAATCAGTTATATCTTATACATTCATTTTATGGAAAGTTAGAACCAACTTTAAATTTTCTTTCAGAAAGCTATAGAGATATCTCAAAAAAAGAAAAAAAACCAAAGAAAAGATAAAAACGATTGGATTAATCTCCAATCGTTTTATTTTTACTTTCAATAATATTTTTAATATCTTCTTTGGTGTATTTATATATTTTAGAACAGAATTGACAAACAACTTCAACATCATCTGTAGCTAACTCTTCTAAATCTTTATTTGGTAAACTAGAAATACCTAGCAAAAATTTTTCCTTACTACAATCACACACATCTTTAACTTCTATTTCTTCTAAAAGATTAAAATCATTAAACAGATTGAATATATCTTCTTTCACATTATTTATCTTATCTAATTTTAGACTTTCTAAGAAAACAACATCTTCTTCTTCATATCCGGTTAAAAGTTGAATAATATATCCTTTTGCTTCCTTTACATATCCATCATCATCTAAACTTACTTGTAAATTCAAGATTGTAGGAATTTGTTCACTTGCAAAGAAATAATATGCTATATCTTTAGTAATATTAGATTCAGTTAAAATCACATCACTTGTAAAATTATGCTCTGCATCTATTGTTTTTGTAACTGACAAAATACCATTGTTTCCGACAACATTTTCAACACTTAAATTATTTTCATTTAATTCTAAATCTCCTGTTGGATTAGAAACATAACCTCTAATTAAACCATTACTTGTAGCCTGCATAAATAACATTTTAATTGGTCCATCACTATTAATTTGCATAGTAATTCCATTATTTCCTTTTTCTAATACTCCAATCATTGTTCCTGCTAGTAAAAATCTAGCAAAAGCCATTGTAGTAAGTGGTAATGTTCCCTGCGCCTTACATATAGTAGCAACGCTCTCCTTTGCGTCTACTCCAATAACTCTTATTTTATTTTCTCTTGCTATACCTCTAAACATATAATCCATTATTATCACCATTTAAAATTTTAAGATTATCTATAACAAAAGTCAACACACTTCAAATTATATCGCTTTACTATCTTATGTATGATAAACTATTTGCAGGTGAAAAAGAGTGAATAAAGTAGAAATTAGAAACAAAATAAAACAGATACGAATGAAGATGAATTTAGAAATTGTAGATGATTTATCAAAGAAAATAACAGAGAATTTATTATCTTTATTAGCTAACACTTCAAATGATACTTTTTTTGTATATAAAAATTTTTCTAATGAAGTAAACACAACATATTTAATTCAATACTTATTAACTAATAATAAAAAAGTATTTTTACCAAAAATACAAGCAGACACTATGTTAGCCATTCCTTATAATCATAATACTGTGATGAACACTAACACATATGGAATAAGTGAACCAAAAGGAAAAGAATATGAAATAAATAACTTCATCTGTATAGTTCCACTTTTAGCAGTTGATATTTATGGTAACAGAATCGGTTTTGGAAAAGGGTATTATGATAAATTCTTAAAAGATAAACAATGTATAAAAATAGGAATCTGTTATGATTATCAAATAACAGATACTATTATCCCTGATGAATTTGATATTCCTTTAGATTTTATAGTAAGTGAAAAACGTACTATCGTTACTAATCAGAATAAGAAAAAGAAAAGAGAGTAATTATTCCTTACTCTCTTTTTCTTCTTTAACTTCTTCCATTTCTGTAACTTTTTTCTCTACTTTTTCTCCGCTTTCATCAAATGTAGGAGCTTCCATACCAGCGATTTCATAGATTTCTTCACTAGTAAGGGTTTCTCTTTCAAGTAAAGCTTCTGCTATTTTGATTACTAAATCTTTGTTTTCAGTTAAAACTCTAGTAGCTTCTTCATGACACTCTCTAATAATTCTTCTCACTTCAGTATCAATTTCAAATGCAACTTGGCTAGAGAAATTCTTTCTAGAGTTTGTATAATCTCTACCTAAGAATACATTTCCGCCAGCTTGTTCATATAAAATTGGTCCTAAAGTTGACATTCCTAGTTCAGTAACCATACTTCTAGCAATTCTACTAGCTCTTTCAATATCGTTACTAGCTCCTGTTGAAACATCACCAAAGAATATTTCTTCACTTACTCTTCCTCCAAGGAAACTAATGATATGTGCTCTTAATCCACTTTCTGTTTCTAATGTAGTATCTTGTTCTGGAGTCATTAATACATATCCACCAGCATCTCCACGAGGTATAATTGTTACCTTTTGTACTATGTTAGCATTAGGTACTTTTAATCCTATAGTAGCATGCCCTGCTTCATGATAGGCAACCATTTTCTTTTCTTTAGCAGTAATAATTCTACTCTTCTTAGCAGGTCCACCCATAACTCTATCAATAGCTTCATCAATATCAGCCATACTAATCTTATCTTTGTTAGCTCTGACTGCTAAAATAGCAGCTTCATTTAAAGTATTTTCTAGTTCAGCACCACTAAATCCAGGTGTTCTTTTAGCAATATTTGCAAAGTTAACATCATCTTCAAAGAATTTATTTCTAGCATGTACTCGTAAAATTTCTTCTCTTCCTTTTTTATCTGGTAAGTTAACGATAATTTGTCTATCAAATCTTCCAGGTCTAAGAAGAGCAGGGTCTAATACATCACTTCTATTAGTAGCAGCGATAATAATAATTCCACTATTCTCATTAAATCCATCCATCTCTACTAACAATTGGTTAAGAGTTTGTTCTCTTTCATCATGTCCGCCACCAAGTCCAGCTCCTCTTTGTCTACCAACAGCATCAATTTCATCTATAAATATGATACATGGAGCATTTAACTTAGCTTGTCTAAACATATCTCTAACTCTACTAGCACCAACACCAACATACATTTCTACAAAGTCACTACCAGATATTGAGAAGAAAGGAACTCCAGCTTCTCCTGCAATAGCCTTAGCAAGTAATGTTTTACCAGTTCCAGGAGCACCAGTTAATAATACACCCTTAGGTACTCTAGCACCCATTTTAGCAAACTTTTGAGGATTCTTTAGATATTCAACAAGTTCTTTCATTTCTTCTTTTTCTTCAATACAACCAGCAACATTATCAAATCTAACTTTACTAGAATCTTCTCTTCTTGCTCTACTTCTACCTACATCAAGTGGACCTCCTCCACCTTTTCCTCCGCCTGAAGCGTTGTTAAGCAATCTAGTAAACAAGAAGAAGAAAATACCACAAATAATTACCATTGGTAAGATAGAAATAGCTAACTCAGCCCAAATGTTTGTTTCAAAAGCATCTTCGTAAACAACTACTTTTGCACTAAATTCATTTGCATTAATCGCATCTACTAATCTTTCCATTGATGAATTAGCAAACGTAGAAACAAATTTCACTGTTTTACCTTCGGCATCAACATAACTACCTGAAATATCTACTATTCTATTTTTCTCAATTATATTAAGTGAAGTAAACTCTAAATACTTAGCGCTTCCATTGTTAAGGTCTCCATCTTGATCACCTAAAGCCGCAAACACTTCATTTTCTTTATAAGTTTTTATCGTATTATCTTGATTAAAAACAAAAACCAAAATAACAAAAACTAAAATAAGTAACGCCCAAGGCGTAATGTAATGAATTATACCTTTCTTTCTTTTTATTTCTGCCATATATATTCTCCTTTATCTTTTTTTGCACACATATAAACTAATAGGATTTTCACTTTCATCCCATACTTCATTATAGAACTTTTTAATATCAATCACAAGCAATAGGGCTCCAAATTTATCAACTATAATTGGCCACTTTTTTCTTAATCGTAAAGGGATTTTTTTATTTATAAAAATCCTATTAACTTTGCTATTATTTCCATCATAATTTTTTAGATATAAAGGAAAGTCATTTTGTCTAACAACTACCTTTTCTAATTTTCTTCCACTAGAAGCTATATAAAACTCATCAGTTATCTTCTTATTCTCATTATCATCTATCTTATAACAATACTCTTTATTATTTTTATCAATAACCAATAATTCATACTCTTTATATAAAGCGATATTTTCATATTCTGCTAAAATAATATTAGGTTTATTTGATTTTATTTTTTTTAAAATATCTACTAGTCTTCCCTCTTTTATAGATATTTTTTTAGAAACATTTTCAATAATAAAATAATATAGTATTTCTTTTTGAATGGACTCATCCAATTTTAAAAATTCACTTATAATAATTCTGTTTTCTCTATTAAAACAACTTTCTTTAGCCAAATTAATTTGATTTAACTTAGTTTTCCTATTTTTATTTTTTTCTTGGATTTCTTTTAAGATATCATTTATTTGATCTTCATCCATTTTATTTATGACTTCATGACGAATTTTATTTCTTGAATATCTTAAGTCAAAGTTAGTTTCATCAACACCAAACTGAATATTATTTCTTACACAATAATCTTCCAATTCTTTTTTGCTATACGATAATAAAGGTCGAATAACTTTCATTCCTTGAATAATATTTTCTTCTTTTAATCCATAATGCTCTACTAATGAATTTCTTTGTTTTTGTAATATATATGTTTCAATATGATCCTCTTTTTGATGTCCCACAAACAAGCATTCACATTCTTCTTTATCATATATTTCTTTAAAAAAATTATATCTCTTTACTCTTGCCCAATCTTCAAAATTTCCTATTTTATCCTTTTTACTATCTAAATTAAGAACATATAGTCTTATGTTCTTATTATCACAATAATTTTTGACTAACAATTCATCTCTTTTAGCAGTATCTCTATAATTATAATTCACATGGACTGCTATTAAATTGTATTCCTTTTTATTAAATAGAATATCCAGCAATGCCAATGAATCATTGCCACCACTCACTGCTACTAAAGCATTTTTCATTAACATCACCCATTTCATTATAACATGTTTAACTATTTTTTATAACATTTATCACCACTATAGTTTGGTCATCATCATTACTATCTCCCTCATAATTCATGATTTCTTGAGCTAATTGTTTTGAGTTTTTACCTTTGCTATTTTCAATAAAAGACGTTAAATCTTTCTTTATTCCATCACTAGTTAAAACAATAAAATCAACATCTGTATCAAACTTTAGTTTTTCAACATTAATTTGTTCTACAATTCCTAGAGGTAAATTTTCGCTCAACACTTTTTTTACTCCTTCACTTGTTTTCAAGTAAGTTATTCCACTACCGTTCTTATATAAGAATAATTCATTTGAAAAGATATCATATTCTAGCAAATCTAATGTATTGAATATTTCTTTATCTTTATCCACAAGTAAAGCGTTACATAAAACTATCGCATCTTTTGGTTTCATTTCAAGTTCAATGAAACTCTTCAATAGAAATAAAGCCTCACTAGACTCTTTGCTTGCTTTTTTTCCATGGCCCATCCCGTCACTAACTAATATATATTTTTTGTTTTTTATATTAAAATATAAATAATTATCTCCACATATTCCACCATCTTTACTCCTTTGTTTTATATGATGATTAAACAACAATTTTTGATTATTCACTATAATATATCTATGCGTGTTAATAATTCTGTTAAAATAACATCTTTCTTCTTTTAGTTTAATATCCAAACGATTCTCAAGTATTTCAATTATCTTATCAAGATTAATGTCATTGTTTTTGATTTCAATATCAATAAAATAATTATCTAGATAATCTATATTTATTTTTAAACCTACAACATCAATTTTACTATATTTTAAATCATTTAAAATATGGCTTTTTATATGAATATCTTCTTCTTCTTTTAGTTTATCACTTAAAAATTTCATATTTTGCAAAACAATATCTTTATTACTTTTCTTTAAATTAGGGTTGTTCTTCATTTGACTTTCCAAAGAGTTCATTACTTTTTGTATTTTTTTATTTCTGTTTAAACATCTATAGTAACTTTGTTGATATAGTTTTAATTCATAATCTTTTGGATCTACTACATACTTACTTAAATATATAGAAACTCTATCTGGAATAAATATGATAACCATTGTAGAAAAAGCTGCTTCTCTTAATAATAAAATATTTTTAAAATAAATTAAAAATGCGCTACAAGCAAAAATATAAATTAAAGAACCTAAATATCTATTTAAATTTACTGGTCTTAAAGCGAAAACAAAAGTTAACAAATACACACCAGTCAATAAAATTTCCCTACTATTAAGATTAAACATCAAGCAAAGAACTGTAGCTATAATAGCAATCGAAAAATCCATTTTCATTAAGACATAAGTTGTAACTATTAAAAGCACAAGAGAAACATTAAAATTCCATATATTTACATTTAATTGAAAAATAATAGAACTAATAAAAAAGGATACAAGCGTTAATTCTTTTCTAGTTAAGGAAAAGTTTTCTCTTGATTTAAATTGAAAACTCATATTGGTAACATAATAACATAGAAAATAACTTAATAAAGGAACAAATATTATATTAACAAGAGGTTGTTTACAACATAAATAAAAGAGAACACTTAATACAAAACCAAAAAAAGCTCCGGATATTGATAAATGTTCTCTTGCAGATAATTTAAAACTAGTTAATATAATAGAAAATAACCAAGTTGATAAAAACGTCACAAGAAGAACAATTGGAAATATAGCAACATTAAGTATGAGTGAAACAATAAACATTCCTAGTAATCCATAAATAAAGTATGAATTCTTGTATCCTGCCAAAACAGCTAACAAAGGAATCGCCAATATAAAATACGCGCCATTAAAGTCGCTGAATGAGGCAATCATCATTACTAAAATTATTAACAAATTAATCGATATTTCTTTTGACTTCGAATTCATACTTTCATCACCTTGCGATAATTGTACAATATTTCTTTTGTCGAAAATTGTCATACTTTCAGACAAAATTGATATATATCAAATAAAGTATCATAAAAATCACCCCATAGATACCAAACATTCCACAAAACATAATAAAAAACCATTCCAAAGGAATGATGATTCCAAAAAAAGATAACAGATACCTAACACCAAACAAAGATAATAAAACAATAAATATTTTAATCACAAATTTAATTATTTTTTCCACAAAAAAATCACCACTTCATTATATGAAATGGCGACAATTAAAATTCTTTTCTATTTTCAAATGACTTAGCCAAAGTTATATTATCACTATATTCTATATTACCACCCATCGGTAACCCGTATGCCAATCTTGTCACTTTTATGTTCTTTTCTTGCAGTAATTTAGATATAAATAAAGCAGTTGTTTCTCCATCTAAATTCGGATTGGTAGCAACTATAATTTCTTTAACTCCATCAAGTCTATTTAAGAGAGAATCGATATTCAAATCTTGGGGTAATTTCCCTTTTTTTATAGAAATAACACCGTTTAAAACATGATATTTCCCTATAAAAGAATTAGATTTTTCAATTGCAAAAACATCTTTATAATCGCTAACAACACAGATAACACTACCATCTCTATCGTTATCTTTGCATATATCACATTCGTCATGTTCTGATAAATTGTGACAAATTTCACAATATCTTAAATCATCTATATTAGTAATGGCATCTTTGAATTTTTCTTGATATTCTCGATTTAAATTTAAATAAGAATACGCCATTCTTTCAGCAGATTTATGGCCAATTCCTGGTAATCTTTCAAATGCTTCAATTAAATTTTTAAACGTTTTAGGATAATCCACAATTAAAAGAATCCTGGAATATTCATCCCGCCAGTAGCTCCATTCATAGCTTGAGCCATAGCGTCCTCGACTTTTTTAATTGCTTCGTTTATAGCAATCATCAACATTTCTTGAAGCATTTCTTTATTTTCTACATCTATCAAATCTTCGTCTATTTCAATTTTTAATACTTTTTTATCACCTTTTATAGTAATTTGGATCGCTCCTCCATTACTAGATACGATAAATTCTTTTTCTTCCACTTCTTTTTGTTTTTTAGCCATTTGTTTTTGCATAGATTGCGCTTGACGCATTAAAGCGTTCATATCCATATTATTCTTCCTCCTTAATAATTATATTATCCCCAAATAATTTTTTAGCATATTCCACACCCTCATCTATATCAGTGTTCTTATTATCTTTAACTTCAATATTTCTTCTTTGAATTATTATAGGTACTGGTCTAGGTAATTTTCCTAATTGCCTTAAAGTTACATATTTTTCTTTTAATGCAGCAAATTTTTCTAGAGTTAAACAATAACATTTAACATCAGCATTATAAAGAGCTCTTAAGAAATTGTTCATTTCTTCATAATTACCCTCTGAATAAATCCTGTTTAAATACACATCATTATTATATCCTATTAAAATAACATTATTACACGCTGCTACAGGAATACCATCTAATAACATACCTGTCACTTTAGCGGTAGCTACTGAATTTAGATATTTTGGTAACATAACCCATTGTTGTTTTGCTTTCAACAAAGCATCTTTACTAGCTTGAACTAATATATTTAGAAGTTCATCTTCGCCAGGTAGATTTTTCTCTTCAAGGGATGGTTTAATTTCTGTAGTGTTTGTTTGTTTAGGTGTTTCATGTGAAACAGGAGTTTCTATTAATTCGTCCACGTGAGTTTCTTTTATAGTTGTTTCTCTTGTTATTTCTTCTTTGATAGGCTCTTGTGCAAATTTTACAACTTCTGTGGCCGAGATCTTTTCTACCGGTGAAATTTCTTCTACCTTAATTTCCTCTGTTTTAACAGGGATTTCTTTAATAACCTCTTTATAAATTACCTTCTCAGCCTCATCAACCAATCCACACATTTTTAAACAAGCTATTTCAAATAACACCCTAGGTGCTCCGGCTTTTCTATAAGAAGATAAAGTTTCTACCAGAATATCAATCATTTTAAACAATCTCTTATTGGTGGTTTCTAATAGTTTTCCACAATTTGAATCATCCACAACTTTTAACCCCTTTAAGGAATTCGAACTTTTATAAATTATAATTTCTTTCAAAACATCTATTAGATTGTTAGTTAATCTAGATATATCAATTCCTCTTTCATCATAATCGTTTATTAAATTCAATAAATCTTCATGCTGATTATTGTGGATAAGTTCTAGTAAGTTTAATTTTTCTTCATTAGATACAATTCCATAAATACTTCTTACATCTTCAACTTTGATCGCATCCCCTGCATAAGCAATTGTTTGATCTAAGATACTAAGAGCATCTCTCATTCCTCCATCGCACAATTCACTTACTAATTCAATAACCCCATCATCATAAACTACATCTTCACGTTCTAAAATTTCAATTAATCTTTCTTCAATGTCTTTTCTAGATATTCTTCCAAAATCAAATCTTTGACACCTAGATAATATTGTTGGTAATACTTTATGTGGTTCTGTCGTAGCAAGAATAAATATAACATGCGCTGGTGGTTCTTCCAATGTTTTAAGTAATGCATTGAAAGCGCCTTGAGACATCATATGTACCTCATCAATAATGTATACTTTATATTTCCCCTCAATTGGAGCGTATTTTACTTTGTCTATAAGATTTCTTACCTCGTCTACTCCATTGTTACTAGCAGCATCTATTTCAATAACATCAGGAAAACTTCCTTCGCTTATAGCAACACACGATTTGCAATTATCACACGGTTTATTATTTGTGTCTTGGCAATTTAAAGCTTTAGCTAATAATTTAGCCATTGTTGTTTTACCAGTACCTCTTGGTCCAGTAAATAAATAAGCATGTGCTATTTTTTCGTCTCTAATTGCATTTTTTAATGTTTGTATTATTTGTTTTTGACCAGCAACTTCCTCAAAAGTTTGAGGTCTATAAGTTCTATATAACGCCTTGTAACTCACATCAATCACCCTCCATTTCATTATACATTATTTGATTAACATCTACTATAATTTATAATACAAAAAGATGCTGCTGCATCTTTATTTTTTTTGATTTCTCTTACTTTTAAAATAATTTGTAAGTATTTTTCCACATTTATCGAGGGGTAAATATTCTATATTAGGTATATGATTAAATTTTCCACATTCTAACAGATTAAAACTTCCTCCACATGCTCCTGATTTAGGATCTATAGCACCATAATAAACATTCTTAAATCTCGAATGAACAATAGCTCCTACGCACATCGCACACGGTTCTAACGTAACATATAAATCACAATCTATTAATCTCCAACTATTCAGCTTTTTACATGCTTTCTTAATCACTAATATTTCTGCATGTCCCAAAGGATTATTTATAGATTCTTTTTTATTATAAGCTCGAGCTATTATCTTTCCTTCTTTAACGATTACTGCACCAACTGGTACTTCATCTATATCTAAAGCTTTTTTTGCTTGTTTATATGCTTCTTCCATATAATTCATTACATCACCATCTTTAAATAAAAAAGTCATCGCACAAGGCGAACTCACTTAAGGCTGCTATCTTCCGATCCTGACCTGGTTCATGCACCACCCTCGCAATGACATTATAATTATACTTTGAAAGTTATCTCTTTACAACTAAATATTCTCTTTTTTATCAATAACGTCTATTGAATCTATAATCGACATCATCAACACCTTCTTGGAATAACGCTCCAAAAATTGCAAACCAACCAAAAATCGGAACAAGAATCCAAAATAACATTTTAGCTGTTCTACCTGTGTTATGAAATCTTCTAATCATTATAGATAAATGCGGTAATGCTTTTATAACAGTAAAAATAGTTAATACAGTAAAACCAAATGCAGTCGCTACTAGAAATTCCACAATAAAATCCATTACCAAAACATATATATAGCTTCTTAAAGAGCATGAACCATAAAAATCAAATGTTCTACGATAAAAATCCACATATTCTCGAATCATAAACTCTTTTATTTCTTTCTACTATATATTTTATCTTTATTTCCCATATACGGTCTTAAAGCAACTGGAATATTAATACTTCCGTCTTCATTATAATTGTTTTCTAAAAACGCAATTAAAGCTCTAGGAGTAGCCACTACTGTGTTGTTAAGTGTATGTGCATAGTAATTTCCATTTTCTCCTTTTACTCGAATCGCTAATCTTCTAGCTTGAGCATCACCTAAATTAGAACAACTTCCTACTTCAAAGAATTTGTTTTGTCTAGGACTCCACGCTTCTACATCACAACTCTTAACTTTAAGATCCGCTAAATCTCCACTACAACATTCTAAAGTTCTAACAGGGATATCTAAACTTCTAAAGAAATTAACTGAACATTTCCACATTTTTTCATACCATTTCATAGAATCTTCTGGTTTACAAATTACAACCATTTCTTGTTTTTCAAATTGGTGCACTCTATAAATTCCTCTTTCTTCAATACCATGAGCTCCTACTTCTTTTCTAAAACAAGGAGAATAAGAAGTTAATGCAATTGGCATACTTTCTTCTTTGTTAATTGTATCTTTAAATCTACCTATCATTGAGTGCTCACTTGTTCCAATTAAAAATAAATCTTCTCCCTCAATCTTATACATCATAGCATCCATTTCTTCAAATGACATAACACCTGTTACAACATCGCTTCTAATCATAAATGGAGGAATACAATACTCAAATCCATTATCAATCATAAAATCTCTAGCATAACTTAACATAGCACTGTGCAATCTTGCAGCATCACCTGTTAAATAATAGAAACCATTACCACTAGTTCTACCTGCACTATCTTTATCTAATCCACATATACTCTCTAATATATCTGCATGATATGGAATTTCATATGAATACTCTTTTATTTCTCCAAACAATTCTAAAGCTACATTTTTACTATCATCTTCACCAATCGGTACACTAGCATCAATGATGTTAGGAATAACTAGCATTCTCTTTTTAATTTCTTGAGCATATTCTTCTTCTAGTTTTTCCAAATTAACTAACTCTTCATTAATTTTAACAACCTCAGCTTTAGCATTATTAGCTTCTTCTACTCTCTTTTGAGCCATTAACATACCAATAGACTTAGAAATGCTATTTCTACTAGCTCTTAATGAATCTGCTCTAGTTTTAGCTTCTCTACTTTTTACATCAAGTTCTAAAACTTCATCTACTAATACTAATTTCTTATCTTGAAACTTCTTTTTAATATTTTCCTTTACTAATTCGGGATTTTCTCTAATTAATTTTATATCTATCATATATATTCCTCCTTTAAAAAAATAAAAGGTCGCCCCTTACCTTTTATTCAGTAAGGGACGACCTATTTAAGACCGCGTTGCCACCCTAATTAACTAGATCACTACTAGTTCACTCTTTAATTTTTAATAACTCCAAAGTAGATTCACTAAGATTATACCATCTATTTTCACCAACCATAGACTCTCTACGCCTAAATCTCTCTTAGCTACTTATCTTTTTCAACGTCATTATAAATATATTATATTCTTTTTTTTAAATCAATACCTATTTTTTGAATTTTTATAATTTTCTACTATCTTAATAGCTTCTTGTATAAGCTTTTTCTTATTCTCCCTATTTAGATTTTCATCGAACATAACTTTAATACATAACTCCTCTAATTTTTCTAATGTTGATTTATTAATGATATTGTATATATCTTCTTCATCACCAAATTTCATCTGCGCTAAATCTTCTTTAAAATTATCGATTAAAGCTCTTCCAAGTGGTAATAAAATCTTATTTTTAGACGACAATAATAATGAAGGCTTATCCACAAAAATAGTTTGTTTTTTCTTTCTTAAAATGTCAGCCACTTCATAGGCAATAGCATCTGTTAGCGCTTCATTAACATATCTATATTTATTATTTACAAGTAATCCTGTTTTAGTAAAATCTTCATTAGTGTCTATTGCATGACCAAACTCATGCAAATACAAAGATTCTCTCCCATATGCCATACTATTCAGATTAAACACGCATACTGGAACAAGTTTGTTTTTCTTAACTATTCCTCTACAATAAGATTCTCCTGGTCGAGGTTTATGAACTTTAATTTTTTTACAACCTCTAGCTATTAACTCATCGATTAATTCATTATAATTATTTTTTAGATAAGAATTTATTTTAGATTTTAACTTTTTTACTCTTAAAATAGCATCCTTAAAATCCTGAAAATCTTCTTTACTAATAACATCTTTTAAATCATGATCAAAAGACATATTAAAATACTCAAAGAAAAATTTCTTAAGTTTCATTCTATCGTTAATGGTTATTTTTTCTTTCCTATCAAAAGCTTTTATAGTACTTAAAAAATGATCCACATGAAAATCAGTATATTTAATTGGAAAATAAGCGAGACAGATATTTACTAAAGTTTTATCAAAACCTTCCAAGATAGAAAAATATTTTTTGGTTTGCCTTATTTCCTCTAGATAATTCTTAAATTCAGGATTATCAGAATCGGCGTTAATTAATAAATATTGCAGCCTATCTAGCATATCTTTATCAATATCATTTTTATATACTAAAACTTCAGTTTCATTTACTTTGGTTGTTATTCTTTCTCTATATTGCTCACCAAAAAAATCTATGTATGCTTCAATAATTATGGGTTTGGAATTTTCTATTTGTTTAGTTAAAGATTTAGCCATTAAATTCATATTAATTCCTCCCTCTTACATTTATTGTATAACTAAATCAATAAAATTTCAAACTAAAAAAAGATAACCTAAGTTATCCTTTTTTATTATTATTCAGTTATTTCTTCAATAACTTCTTCATCTTCCTTTTCTGCTACTTCAATCGAGGAAACTTTAGAGTTTTCATCTAATCTTATAATTTTTACTCCTTGTGTGTTTCTACTAGAAATCTTAACTTGCTCTAAAGGAACTCTAATTATAATGCCCTTATCTGTAACTACTAATAAATCTTCATCTCCATTAACAGCTTTCATACAAACAAGATTACCATTTTTCTCTCCAACTTTAACAGTTTTAACACCTTTTCCACCACGGTTAGCCATTATTCTATATTCATCGATATCTGACATCTTACCATAACCTTTTTCAGTTAATACTAAGATATATTTACCTTCGCTTGATGTGGTTACTCCGACAACACAGCCACCATCAACATTAATTGATTTAACTCCACTTGCTGTTCTTCCCATACTTCTTACATTGTTTTCATTAAATCTTACAAGTTTACCATTACTAGCAGCTATTAAGATTTCTTCATCTCCGTTAGTCTTTTTGACAGTATATAATTCATCGTTTTCTTTTAAAGTAACAGCAATTTTACCGTTTTGTCTAATATTTCTAAACTCTTCAATACTAACTCTCTTACTTATACCTTTGGTACTCACAAACAACAATTTTTCATTACCACTTACTTCTTCACCATCAATAGAAATCATAGCTCTTACTTTTTCACTCTTATCCATCTTTAATAAATTAATAATTGGTAATCCTTTAGATTGTCTTGAATATTCAGGAATTTTGTATCCTCTAACTCTATATACTCTACCTGAGTTTGTAAAGAATAATATATCAGTATGAGTGTTAGCAATAAGCATCTTATCTACTAAATCATCTTCATTAGTAGCCATACCTTTAATTCCTCTTCCGCCTCTATTTTGAGATTTATAAGTGTCAGTAGTAACTCTTTTGATATAACCATTTTCAGTTAAAGTTATTACTATATCTTCACGTGGAATTAAATCTTCATCATCGATATCGCTGTAATCATTAGTTATTTCTGTTCTTCTATCATCGCCATGTTTTTTAACTTCTAACAATTCAGATTTAATAAGCTCTAGTAACTTACTCTTATCAGATATAATTGCTTCTAATTCGTCTATATTTGCTTGTAGTTTGTTAATATCTGTATTAATTCCTTCTAGTTCTAATCCAGTTAATCTATGTAATTGCATATCTAGGATAGCTTTTGCTTGAACTGTTGTTAATTCAAATCTAGATACTAAACTTTCACTAGCGATTTGTGCACTTTTACTAGCTCTAATAATTGCGATAACTTCATCAATATTGTCGCACGCTACTTTTAGACCTTGTAATACATGTATACGATCCTTATTTTGTTTTAATAAATAATTACTTCTTCTTGTTATTACTTCTTCTTGATGTAGTAAATATGCATTTAACATTTCTTTAAGTGACATAACTTTAGGTACACCATGATCGATAACAAGTGAGTTAATACCATAACTAATTTGTAATTGAGTTAATTTATATAATTGATTAAGTACAACTTCTGCTACTGTATCTTTCTTTAATTCAATAACAACTCTAATACCTTCTCTGTTAGATTCATCTCTAACATCACTAATTCCTTCAATAACTTTAGCTTTAACTAAATCAGCAATTTTTTGAATTAGAGTTTGTTTATTAACTTGATATGGTAACTCACTAACGATAATAGTTTGTCTATTAGGGTTATGACTTGAAGGGACAATTTCACACTTACTACGTACAACAATAGAACCATTACCTGTATCATAAGCTTTCTTAATTCCACCCTTACCTAAAATCATTCCTCCTGTTGGGAAATCTGGTCCATGAATATAATCATTCATAAGTTCTGTAACAGTTATTTCAGGATTATCAATGATAGCTAACAATCCATCTATAATCTCTTTTAAATTATGTGGAGGGATGTTAGTAGCCATACCTACAGCAATACCTGTAGCACCATTAATCAATAAATTTGGTACACGAGCAGGCAAAACAACTGGTTCCTTTAAACTAGCATCGTAGTTATCCATGAAATCTACTGTATCTTTATCAATATCTCTAATCATTTCCATAGTGATTTTAGCCATTCTTGCTTCAGTATAACGCATTGCAGCAGCTCCATCACCATCAACAGATCCAAAGTTACCATGACCATCAACAAGCAAATATCTTGTAGAGAAATCTTGAGCTAATCTTACTAAAGCTTCATAAATAGAACTATCACCATGAGGGTGATATTTACCCATTGTATCTCCAACTATTCTAGCTGATTTCTTATATGGTTTATTTGGTTGAACACCTAACTCATCCATAGAATAAATAATTCTTCTATGAACTGGTTTTAATCCATCTCTTACATGCGGAAGGGCACGGGAAACAATAACAGACATAGCATAATCCAAGAAAGCAGCTTGAACTTTCTTAGTCATATCAACAACTTTTATGCCTTTTGGAGTAATATTTTCACTAATTTCATCGTTTACATTATTTAATTCTTCACT
>JAZKZZ010000014.1:0-9315 GCA_045612885.1 Bacilli bacterium
CTAATGAAGATAAAAATATTATTATTTTAGCGATAGTAGAAATGTGTAAATTGAATATAAGAGATTTCTTAGATTCAATCCAAGTTTTCTTAAAAAGAAAGTTAAAGAATATATTTAAAGTGATGATTATTGACGCATTACGTAGTCAAGGAGTTAATTTTGAGTTTAGTATAGTTAATGATGGTAAAATTCATCAAATAAATCCTATTAGTAGTGAAAATATCTTAGAGAGTGAAGCGTATCTTTCTATAAAGAAAGTTTTAGAAGATAACATAGGCAAACAAGATCCTAATTTATTGTCATTAGCTAGTGAAAATTTAATGCTATATTTAAGTGATATTTATCCGTTTAATATTGATGCTAATGATTATGATTATATTGCTTATTGTATACATCTATATTCACTTAGTATGTATGGAGAAGAAATAAATGAAGATGAATTGGCTCTTATCTATAAAATAGATAAGCAAAAAGATAATAAAATAATTAATCAGTTGCAAACTGCTTGTTCAATATAATTGAATTAGCAGTTTTTATTTGGTATAATTTATGAGTGTTGTAAAGGAGAAATGAAGATGAATACAAATATTGAAACACTAGAAAATTGTAAAACAGTTATTACTTTAACTGCTAATAAAGAAGATTGGAAAAGTAGAATTGAAAAAGCTTATACTAAATTAGAAGGTAAAGTATCTTTAAAAGGATTTAGAAAGGGTAAAGCTCCTAAGGAACTATTAAGAAGTAAAGTTAGTTTAGAAGATGTATTTAATGAGGCTATTAATGCTTTCTTATCTGATAATTATGCTAAAGCTATTGAAGAAAGTAAAGTACAACCAATTATGCAACCTAATGTAGATGTAAAGAAAATATCTATGGAAGAATTTGAGTGTACAGTAACAGTTGTAACTGAGCCTAAAGTAGAACTTGGAGAGTATAAAGGATTAACTATCGAAAAAGATGTTATTGAAGTTACTGATGCAGAAATTGAAGCAGAATTAAAAGGATTACAAGAAGCTAATGCTGAAATCGTAGTAAAAGATGGTGGTGTTGCTAATAATGGTGATATCGTAACAATTGACTTTGAAGGATTTGTTGATGGTGTTGCTTTTGATGGTGGCAAAGCTAATGATTATGATTTAGAGTTAGGTTCTAAAACATTTGTTCCTGGATTTGAAGATCAAGTAGTAGGAATGAGTGTTAATGAAACTAAAGATGTAAATGTTAAATTTCCTGAGAATTATGTAGAAAATTTAAAGGGTAAGGATGCTACTTTTAAAGTAACTGTAAAAGCTATTAAAAACAAAGTATATCCTGAAATTAATGATGAATTAGCTTTAGATGCTAATTTAGACAACGTAGAAAATTTGGAACAATTAAAAGCACATTATAAAACTCAAATTACTGCTAGAAAAGAAAGAGAAGTTAGCAATGCTGCTTATACTAAATTAATGGATGCTATTATTAGTAATGCTAAGATTGAAATAGCTAAAGAGATGGTTGATGATGAAGTTCATCATAACATTGAGAATATTGAAGCTAGATTAGCTCAACAAGGAATGACTTTAGATAGTTATTTAACTATGCTTGGTATGAAAAAAGAAGAATTCACTTCTAAAATAGAAGAAGATTGTACTAAAAATTTAAATCATATCTTCACATTACTTGCAGTTGCTAGAAAAGAAAATATTACTGTAACTGAAGAAGATTATAATAAAGCATACCAAGATATGGCTACTCAATATGGTATGGATGTAGAAGATGTTAAGAAAGCTTTAGCTAATAGAATTCAAGCTTTAGGTAACGATTTATTAACTCAAAAAGTTAGTGAATTTCTTAAAAAGGAAAATAATATTTAATAGATAGGAGGGATTCCTTTATGGAGGAAAGTAATGTATTATCATTACCGCTTATAGCAACTCGTGGTTTTATTATGTTTCCATATAATACTGCTTCTTTAGATATTGTAAAATCTGATAGTGAACATGCAGTTAATAATTCACAATCTAATCATAATAGTTATATTATCTTATCTTCACTTATTAATTCAAAAAGTGATGATGTAAGTTTTAATAATATCTATAAAGTTGGTTGTTTATGTGAAATTACAGCATATAGAAAGAATGCTGATGGATCTAGTAAGATTACTATTAAAGGAATTAGTAAAGTAAGAATAAATAACGTTGTTAGTAATGAGTATTTAGGACTTATTGCTGATAGTAATGTTGTAGAAGATACAAGTGGTAATAGTGTGGAAGAAGCTGCTTTAGTTAAGACTTTAGCTAATCTATTTCAAAAGAATAGAACTTCTTTCCTTTCTATGCCCTCATCCGTAGCTTCTAGTTTCTCAAGTGGTGTGTCTAGTAGTTATTTAGTTAATGTAATTGCCTATTATTTAGATATTGATAGAAATACTAAACAATCTATTTTAGAATCTAATGATATAAATGAGAAAATGAGAATCATTATTGAAAAATTAAATTATGATAATCAAGTTAAAGAATTAGAAAAAGAAATAGATGCAAAAGTTAAAGAAAAGATAGAAAAAGGGCAAAGAGAATATATCTTAAGAGAAAAACTAAGGACAATCAAAGAAGAACTTGGAGATGTTGCTGATAAAGATACGGACATAGATGCTTTGCGTAAAAGAATAGAAGAAGAGCCATATCCCGAGAATATTAAAAATAAAGTATTAAGTGAGCTTAAGAAATTGGAACTTACTAATACTGCTTCTCCTGAATATGCTATGACTAGAAATTATATTGATCTTGTTATGAATACTCCATGGTATCAAAAGAGTAAAGATGAATATACAATTAATCATGTAGAAGATGTTTTAAATGCTGACCATTATGGACTAGAAAAGCCTAAAAATAGAATATTAGAATATTTATCAGTCAAGAAATTTACTGAATCTGATAAAGCACCTATTTTGTGTTTTGTAGGGCCTCCAGGAGTAGGTAAAACATCACTTGCATTATCTATTGCTAGAGCACTGGATAGAAATTTTGTGAAGATAAGTTTAGGTGGACTTCATGATGAGTCTGAAATTAGAGGGCATAGAAAAACATATATAGGTGCTATGCCTGGTAAGATTATTCAAGGAATGAAAAAGGCTAAAGTTATCAATCCGGTGTTTGTTTTAGATGAGATTGATAAAGTAGGACAAGATGCATATCATGGAGATCCAAGTAGTGCTTTACTTGAAGTATTAGATCCAGAACAAAATACAATGTTCATTGATAATTATCTTGAAGAACCATATGATTTATCTCAAGTGTTATTTATAGCCACTGCTAACTATTTAGGGAACATTCCTGGACCTTTAAGAGATAGATTAGAGATAATTCAATTATCTTCATATACTGAGGTAGAAAAATTACATATTGCTAAAGATCATCTAATTCCAAAGCAATTCAAAATTCATAAGCTTGAGAATAAAAAAGTTGTATTTAGTGATGATGCTATATTACATATGATTAGATATTATACTAGAGAGAGTGGAGTAAGAGAGTTAGAAAGACTTGTTGCAGAAATTTGTCGTAAAGTTATTGCTAATCATATGAAGAGTAACAAGAGAATTGCTACTTTAGTAGACATTAAAAAGGTTCAACAATTCTTAGGAAAAGAAAAGTTTGATTATACTAAAAAAGAAAAAATAGATGCAGTTGGATTAGTAAATGGTCTTGCTTATACAGATTTTGGTGGAGATTTAATCCCAATTGAAGTAAATTATTTTGCTGGTAAGGGGAATCTTGTTTTAACTGGTAGTTTAGGTGATGTAATGAAAGAAAGTGCTAAGATTGCACTAGATTATATAAGAGCTAATGCTAAACGTTATAATATAGATGAAAATATATTTGATAAGATTGATATTCATGTGCATGTACCTGAGGGCGCAGTTAAAAAAGATGGACCAAGCGCTGGAGTTACTATGACTACTGCAATTATTAGTGCATTAAGCAATACCCCAGTAAGAAATGATGTTGCAATGACTGGCGAAGTCACCCTAAGAGGTAATGTACTTGCAATAGGCGGATTAAAAGAAAAATCAATATCTGCCCATAGAAGTGGCATTAAAACAATTATTATTCCAAAAGATAATGAAAAAGATTTAGATGAAATCCCAAATCTTGTTAAAGACAATATGAAAATTGTTTTTGCTGATACTGTTGAAGATGTTTTAAATATTGCTTTAGTTAAGGATGGAGTTAGCCATGTATCTAAGTAATGTTAAGTTTATTCTTAGTGCACCAAATAAGGCTTCATGGCCTGTAGATGATATTAAGGAAGTGTGCTTTTTAGGAAAGAGTAATGTAGGTAAATCTAGTTTATTAAATGCCATTACTAATAATAAAAAGATGGCTAAAGTATCATCTACCCCTGGATGTACTAAACTTATTAATTTCTTTGATATAGGTGGTAAGTATCGTTTGGTAGATGCTCCAGGATATGGGTATCATAAGAATTCTTTAGTAAGCGATAAGATGTTTGCTAAAATGATGAATGAATATATAAATGAAAGAGAAAATGTTGAATTATTTGTTTTATTAGTAGATTCTAGACATCCTTTATCTGATGATGATATAGATTGTTTTAATTCGCTTATTCAAACTAATAAAGAAATTATAATTGTTGCTACTAAAGCAGATAAATTAAATCAGAAGATGAGAAATCAGTATAAAAAGAATATTGTAGAGGTATTTAAAGAGGCTGGAGATATAAAAATATTTTTGACTAGCTCATTAGATAAATCAAATATTGATAAATTAGTTGATTACATTGAAGAAGTAATGAAATAATTAATTATCTTGATAATGAAATACAAAAGATGTAGAATTATGTAAAGAGGTGTTGTAAATGAAAAAGATTTTAAAAGTATTATCTGCTGCATCATTGGCAGCTGTGTTAACTGTAAGTACAGGATGTTCTTGTAAAATACGTACTAAGGTGGTTGATGAAGTAACAGCAGGTTTAAATAATAGTGAACTTGTAAGTTCAACAGATGAAGAAATTGATTTTGTTGCAGTGTATGTAGAAACTGGAGAAGATAGTAAGAAAGTTACTACTGTAAGAAGGGACTTCGAACATGACATTTTTGTTCTTGAATATGTACATACATCTACTTCTACTGGAAACGAAGTAAAATTAAAAGATGAAAAATATATGCTATATAAGAAGGAAAATAAAGTTTATAGAAAAAATTTAAAAGTTGAAGGCGAAGAAGTTGTGGAAACTGTAGTAAATTATAGTACTCCATATCAAGCATATAAAAACTTTACATCTACTCACGAGTATCATAAATTAATTAATGGAACTTATGATGAATACAAGACTGTACCTTTTAATGCTTGTGCAAGTGATGGAAATAAAGATAATGTATCTGGCATTTATTCACCGTCTAATGAATTAACTGAATGTAGCGCTAAAAAAGAATTATTTAAGAAAGAATATACTTTTGAAATAGGATATAATACAAGTGTCATTGAATGGAATGATGTAAAAATGACAGTTAATGAAAACAATATGATAACTTCATTAGAAGTTATTAAGTCAGTTTCAGATAATAGTAATGCTGGTTCCTTTACATTAACAATCGATTATTCTAATATTGATTTAACAAAATAATATTAAAAAAGAGCATGATATATTATAATATCATGTTTTTTATTTAATAAAAAAAGAGTTATAAAATTTATATAACTCTTTTATTTTTCCAGCATCTTTTTAACATTGCTTTCTATAAATTGATTATTGTATAAAGTCGCGTATCTACCATTCAATTGTAATAGTTCTTGGTGACTTCCACTTTCAATAATGTTGCCTCTATCTAAATATATGATCTTATCTACATTTTTAATCGTAGATAGTCTATGTGCGATAAATACACATGTTTTATCTTTGAATAATGTATCAATATTTTTTTGAATTAGCGCTTCACTTTGACTATCAATATTACTAGTTGCTTCATCAAGTATTATAATACTAGGATCTGATAAAACTACTCTTGCAAAGGCTAGTAATTGTTTTTGTCCCATTGATAAGATAATTCCACCCTCACCAATATCAGTGTTATATCCATCCTTTTGTTTAATTATAAAGTCATGTGCTCCAACAAGTTTACATGCCTCAATTACTTCTTCATCACTTGCATCTAACTTACCATATTTAATATTATTTAGGATAGTATCATCGAATAAAAGTGGTTCTTGAAGAATGAATCCCATTTCTTTATGAAGATAAGATAGTTTTAAATCAGTATAATCGATATCATCAATAGTTATTTTTCCTTTATTAGGTTCATAAAATCTAAATAATAAACTTGCTATTGTAGATTTACCACTACCAGTTTTACCAACGATTGCTACTTTAGTTTTACTAGGAATTTCTAGATTGAAATTAGTTAATACAGTTTCTCCCTCAGGATATTTAAAAGTAATATCTTTAAATATGATATGTCCATCTAAAGCATCTTTTTTGTCTACCGTTACTTCTTTGTCTTTAACTAGTGCTTCAGTATGAATTAAATTATGTACTTTTTGAATTGATACAATTTCTTCACTAAAAGCATCAATTTGATTTGATAGTTCAGTAATTGAACCTAAACACATTCTAAATAAATTGTAATATAAATATAATTCTCCATAACTAACAGATAGTTTATAGGAATTAATGAATAATAGTGCTAGCGCTCCATAGAAGGCAATATCAAATACTCTCCATGTTGCTTGTGATAAAGCAATACCATACATTCTATATTTGAAATATACTTTATTGAATCCTTTAAACTCTTTATCAGCATTATCCTCAAGATTTAAAGATTTAATAGTTTTAACACCAGTAATACCTTCATTTATATATGAGATTCTCTTTTTATTAACTTCTCTTCGTTTATCATGTATTTTTGATTGTTTTTTAGAAATAAAGAATATATATATTGCAAATATTGGAGCAATAACCCATAAGATCAAACTTAGTCTTATATTTAATATAGTAAGGATAATAAATATTAAGATAATTCTTAATCCGTGTCTAAATATCATCTCAATAGTCCAACCAACATTATTAGAGAATAAATCAACATCATAATCTATAGTATTCAATATACCTCCAGAAGCATGATGGTTGTGATAGTTAACATCAAGCTCTATAGCGTTATTAAACACTTTACGTTTAGTGTCTTTAGATATTTCTTTTAATGCTTTAATTGATATTTGATACATATAATGGAATAAAGATATACTTATCATAGTAAGGATAAAAGAGATAACCGCTGTAGTAATGATTTTAGATAAATCTTTACTAGTTAACGCAACATTTATTCCATACAAGGCAGAGAACATAGAAGCGGCTAAATTAACAAACGTTTGAATAATTATAAGCGCTATACATAAATAAATGGTTTTTTTATGCTTGCCTAATAATTCTTTATACATAGATATAAATTTATGCATTATTATCACCTACCTTTAATCCTTGTTGTAGGTTCCAAATATCACTATATAACCCTTTTTGATTGATAAGTTCTTGATGAGTTCCCATTTGAGTAATGGAACCATTTTCAAGAACAATTATTTTATCAGCATCCATAATATTCATTAAGTTATGAGATATTATAAATGTAGTACATTTGTTTTTCTTCAACTCTGATTTTATTTTCTTAGCAACATTATTATCTAAGGCGCTAAGAGAATCATCTAATATTAATAAGTGTTTGTCTTTCACTAAAGCTCTAGCAATTGCAATTCTTTGTCTTTGACCACCAGATAGAGTTACTCCTCTTTCTCCTACAACGGTCTCATATCCTTCGTCCATTTTAGCTATATCTTCAGTTAGACAAACTCTATCTACATAATCTTCGATATTAACTTCTTTTTTAGATAAAATAGTTAAATTTTCTTTGATTGTTTTAGCAAAAATAAATGATTCTTGATTTACAATAGATAGATTTTCTCTTAAATGTTTTTTCTTTATATCTTTTAATTCTACACCATTAATAGTGATTGAACCATCTTGATACTCATCTAATCTAGTTAAGACATTTATAAGAGTAGTTTTACCACTACCACTTTTACCAACAATTCCTAATGTTTCACCTTTTTTAACTTTAAATGAGATATTTTTAAGAGCCTTAGTATCCAAGTCATCTTGATAAGCCATAGTAACATTATTAAATTCAATATCGCCATCAATTTCTGGAGTTAATGTACCATCGATTACATAATCTTCTTCTTGTAATAAATATTCATTTAATCTTTTTACAGATACTGAATTTCTTAAAATACCATTAATATTGCTAACAAATCCACTAGATTGATCTACAATTGATGAATTAAGAATTATTAAACTAGTAGCAGCACCTAAACCAATAGTCCCTTTTAAATACAAGATTCCTACTACAAGAGTTGTAATTACATTATATACAGTAGATACAATGTCTAATACTCTCCAATAGTTGGAATAACTTTTTTGAATATGATATTTAGTTTCCTCAAGTTCTTCAATAGCATTTTTAAATTTTTCCTTTTCAGCTACTTCATTGGCAAATGTTTTAACCATATTGATATTTGTAAAACTTTGTTGTGTCCTTGAATCAACTTTAGAAGCAAGCTCACTAGAAGCAATTTCCTTCTTTCGTATATATACAAAAGAGAAGATAATTCCAAATATTACCACAACACCAATAATTATTATTCCTAAAATGAAGTTTATAATACTTAAATTATATATTTGAATAAAGACAGTTATAATTGAGAAAGTAACAAAACCAAACCACCAAATACCTTGATTTAACATTGCTACATATTTTTGTGTGTCTTGAATGTTTCTTTGAATTATATCACCAGTAGGATGGGTTACTAAATAATTCTTAGGTAATTTTAATACATGATAGAAAAACTCTTGTGATACCTCTACCTCTATCTTTCTAGCAGCATATACTTTAGTAAAGTTTTGTACTAGTCTTGATATAATAACGATTGTAGCAGTTATAACAAATATAGTACATAAACTAGTAATTTGAGTATATGTAGATTCATTATTGATATATCTAGAAATAAATGAAGGAAGAATATGATCTTCACCTGCGAAAATAGATAAGACTTCACCAATAAAGACTGAAATTAATGACATTATATATTGATTTGCAAATAGCAAGATGAATGCAAAAATATAAATAGGTAAATATTTAAGAGTACATCTTAGTAAAATATTTTTCTTCATTACATCACCACCACTATGTAGAAAAGTATACATCAATCATTCTCCTGCTACAAGATTATTATTTATTTAAAATAAAAAATAAATAATATATTAAGT
>JAZKZZ010000015.1:0-82256 GCA_045612885.1 Bacilli bacterium
AAGTTAATACTATATTTCTATACTCAAAATTATATATTATTTCATCATCAAATACTGCATTACATCTTCCTCCATAATTCACTTTTCTTTTTACAGTTAAGGAAGTTAAACTGATTGAAATTATAAATAAAATTATAGAAACAACTATAAATTTTCCCCCATTAACAAAAAATCTATATATAAATTTCATCTTCTCACCAATATTAAGATTTCCTATTTTAGAATTAATATTCTAAGATGATAATTTTTTTCTTGAAATGCTATTCAATATAAATTAAAATGATGGTAGTTGAGGTGATCAATATGAATTTTGTATTTAGAGTGTTATCATCAGAAGTGAAAAATAGCGTTTCTACCACTAAAAGTGGAAAGCAATACTATGAAATACCAATTATAATTAGAAAAGACGAAAGAGATAGAAGAGCAAAATTAATAATTCCAAGTGAAAAAACTTATAAAAAAGGGGATAGTTTATATATTGTTTTAGATTCGAATTCTATTAAAAAAGATATACTTTTAACAATGGGTAAAACTCTAAGTTTAACAGATAATCAAGTTCTTAACTTAATTAATAAAGATTATCTAAACTATATTATGGATAAGAACTATAATCACAAACTTTCACATGCTGTAAATCACCTTATGCCAATAGGTACCCAAAAAATATCTCAAGAAGGCGAAATCGAAATAGATAGATGGAGTAAAAAAGTAACTTCTCTTTTACAAAAATATGGAAAAGACTATATTGCTATTAATCCTGTTATCAATAATTCATTATACCCTTTCCATTACGTGAACTTCTTAGAACATAAATTTGTTAGAGAGTATCGTAGTAATTTAATGATGTTTACATTATTCTATGATGAAGATCATTACCAATATCACAATAAGAAAATTTATTATATTGGAGATGAAGAATTAACATTGATGTATGAAGCAATAACAGATCAACAATTTTATAAAATATGTGACGAAAAAGATAAGATAAATAAAGCAACAACACCTTTTTTGAAATCCTTTAATGATCACGGATTAGCTAAAGAAATTATCGAATTCATGAAAGAAGATGAAATATATAGTTCTAGAATAAAAAGCATATATGCTGAAATAAGAAATGAAATGAAATTAGATAAAGAAAAAGAAAAAAAATATTTCATTCCTGCTTTAAATTCAATGTTAGCAATAAAAAATAGATATGATGAAAAAAATGGTAAAATACTTAGTGAATCAGAAAAGAAACTCCTGGAAACAAGCATTCAAGACAGAATGAATCAACTTGTAAAACTATATGAAAAAAATAATATATTCTATTTTACTAGTAATGATTTAATTATAGAAGATGGTTGTTTAACTATTAATAGTGCTTTAAAAAGAATTATTCAAATGGATATTGAAGATTTAGAATACGATTTCAAAACTAAAACACTATATAATATACAAGATTATAATAATAAAGATGTTTATGTTCCTATCTTAGAAGTTGTAACAAAAAAAGAAATTAAAGAACTTGAAGAAATAATATATAGAAGATGGATTGAAACAAAAAAAGGAACATCCAAATAAAAAAGAAGAAATTTATTTTTCTTCTTTTTTTATTAATTCTATTAATTTTTCTCCTCGCTTATAAGCCTCTTTTAAATAATCTAAATTTCCCATTTCTTCATACATTTTAGGCTTTCCGAAACTCTTTTTGTGTAATTCCAACATAATTACACCTTTATAATTTTCTCTTACTAATTTTTTACAAACTTTTTCAAAATTAATTTTTCCATCAAATGGCAATAAGTGCAAATCTCTTGTATAATCATACCCTTTTTCCCAATCCATTAAATTATCATGTATATGAATAGCATATAATCTATCACCATATTTTTTTAATAAATCTGTTTTAGAATTATATAAATGATGATGTCCTACATCATAGCAAAATCCTAAATTCTTATCTTTGATATTATCTAATAAGTAATACAAATGTTTAATCCCGAAACAATCAATATTTTCAAGTGCTATCTTAACATTATTCTTTTTAGCTACTTTTAAAATCTTCTTAAAATTTTCTAATCCTTGCTCACTTGGTGCTAATGCAAAATCAGTAGGACTTCCCCATGTAGAATGCATTACCGCTACAGGTATCTTATGTTTTCCACAGAATTCAATTTGTTTTATTACATTATTGATATATGAATCTACAGAATCTCCTCTTGCCCATAAATCGTTAGCGTACATAAAACCTACATGGAAATAACAAATGTTTAATCCCAATTCACGAATAAGTTTTACACTTTCTTCTATATTTTTTGAACTCGCAGATAGCATTACATTTTTAAATCCTGCTTTTGCTATATTATTTATTATTTCAAAATCATTGATACCACATTCATTATTTGTGCTTACTCCAATTTGTCTCATACTATCTCTCCTTATATTATATTAGAACACATCACTATTATGACATTTTAATACTATCCGAACAAAGATTTAAAATAAAAAATTGAGATTTTTATCTCAACTTTTCTTTAAACTTTTTTAACTCTTATAGTGATAAATAGTATTGAAGCCACTAACATACTTATAGCAGCATATGGGAATAAAATATAATATCCAATTTTACTAAAATAGAATAATATACCAATAAATATAGGAGTTATAGTTTGTGCTAACATACTAGCTGTATAATAATATCCTGTATATTTTCCTACATTACTCTTATTAGCAATTTCTACAATCATCGGATATGAGTTACAATTTATCATTGCCCAACCTATTCCGCATACTGCAATAAGTAATAAGAATAGAATATTATAAGATTTAAAGAAAGAACAACAAGTTGCCGCTACTATTATTAGTAATAATCCTAGTAAAACTGTCTTTTTTCTACCAATTTTATCTGCTAATAAACCTGCAGGAACAAATGTAACAAGTGAGCAAATAGTTAAAACTATTACAACAGTTCCCCAAACTTTAGAGTTATCAAATACATTATTAGCATATATACTTCCAAATGACTCTATCGCATTAAATCCAAAGAACCAGAAAAACACACTAAAGATTAAGATAATCAAATTGTATTTATCATTTTTAGATAATGGCTTATCTTCGCTTATTACTTCCTCAGTTTCTGCCAAAGTTTCACCATACTCCATATCTTCTTTTACTTCTTCTAAAATTTTATTTTCTTTAATTTTAAACACTAAAACAACTAATGCCAAAATCATTAATACTGAAGTTAAAACAAACGGTAATACTGTTATACTGCTTGCTTTATCCGGAGAAATAAACATGGCTATTGCGCCTGCAAAAATAGCACCTATATATCCAATTAAATTTATAATTCCATTAGCCTTACTTCTAAGTGGTTTTGGTGTTATATCAGGCATTAAAGCAACAGCAGGATTTCTATACATATTCATTACAATTAATGTAAGCCCCATAGTCACAAATACACCTATTAGACTGTTTTTCATATAGAATACTGGTATAAGTGGGAAAATAATTGCAGCTAAAATAGTTCCTACTATAATGTATGGAATACGTTTTCCATATTTTGAATTTGTTTTATCTGATAGATTTCCAAATATTGGTAACATAAATAATCCAAATAAATTATCTGATGCCATTATTGCACCAATTATATAAGCGTAATCAGTACTTTCTCCACCATATTTAGTTACTAATAAGTCTTCTAAAAACAATGATGCGTAATGATTGTATACTTGCCATAGCATTAAAATTGTAAAGAATGCCAAACCTATATACATAGTTCTTTTAACATTTAACGTTAATTTTCTTTCCATATATAATCACTCCTTAGTTTTAATATTAACATACTTAATTTTTTTAAAATACATTTCATGCCTTTTTATTGTTTGAAAACAATAAATAAAGGTATAATTTAAGTAAAGGAAAGAGGCGTATGATAATATATGAATAAGAAAAAAACTATTGTTTCTGTAGATGGTAATGAAGCTTGCGCGTATGGAGCATATGCGTTTAGTGAAGTCGCTGCTATCTACCCTATTACACCTAGCTCTCCAATGGCAGAACATATTGATGCTTGGAGTAGTAAAGGTAAAAAGAATATTTTTGGAAGTAATGTAAAAGTTGTAGAAATGGAATCAGAAGCTGGTGCTAGTGGTGCTGTTCATGGTGCACTTCAAGCTGGTGCTCTAGCATCTACTTATACTGCATCACAAGGATTACTTCTTATGATTCCTAACCTTTATAAAATGGTTGGTGAATTATTACCAGGAGTTTTACATGTATCTGCTAGAAGTTTAGCTACTAGAGCTCTATCAATTTTTGGTGATCATCAAGATATCTATGCAGTTAGACAAACAGGTGCTTGTATGGTATGTTCTCACTCTGTTCAAGAAGCAGCAGATTTAGCACCACTTGCTCACTTAGTGGCAATAAAAGCTGGAATCCCTGTAGTCCACTTCTTCGATGGATTTAGAACAAGTCATGAAATTCAAAAAATCGAATTACAAGATTATGAAGACTTAAAAGCTCTAGCAGATTTTGATGCTGTGAAAAACTTTAGAGATAATGCTCTAAATCCTCATTCAAATCCTGTTACTAGAGGTGGAGCTGAAAATGATGATATTTATTTCCAAGCAAGAGAGGCACAAAACAAACATTTAGCTAATGTTGGTGTTGTAGCTACTGATTATTTTAAAAAGATTTCAAAATTAACAGGTAGAAAATATGCTCCATTCACTTACTATGGTGCTAAAGATGCTACTAGAGTAATCGTTGCTATGGGTAGTGTTACCCAAACTATCGAAGAAACAGTTGATACATTAAATGCTAAAGGAGAAAAAGTAGGTTTAGTAAAAGTACACTTATATAGACCTTTCTTAACTGATAAATTAGTAAGTGTAATTCCTTCTACCTGTACTAGTATCGCAGTATTAGATAGAACTAAAGAGGCTGGTGCTACTGGCGAACCTTTATATCTAGATGTTATAGCTGCACTATTTAAAGAAAATAAACAATATGATGTAGTTGTTGGTGGTAGATATGGTTTATCTAGTAAAGATACTCAACCTAATCAAATCAAGGCCGTATATGACAATTTAAAGAAAAAGAAACCACTTAATGGATTCACAATTGGTATTGAAGATGATGTTACTCACTTATCATTATCAGTTAATCCTAAATTCCAAGTAAAAGCAGATTATATCTCGTGTTTATTCTATGGATTAGGTAGTGATGGTACAGTTGGTGCCAATAAGAACTCTATAAAAATTATTGGTGAAGCAACTAAATTATATACTCAGGCATATTTTGCTTATGACTCAAAAAAGAGCGGCGGGGCAACTAGATCACACTTAAGATTTGGGCCTACTCCTATTAAATCTACATATTATATTAAACATGCAGACTTTATCTCATGTTCGTTAGATTCATATATCTTTAAATATAAGATGCTAGATAACTTAAAAAATGGTGGTACTTTCTTATTAAATACTACTTTAAGTAAAGAAGACATTGCTAAGAGTCTACCTAATCGAATGAAAAAACAATTAGCAGAAAGAAAAGCTAAGTTCTATATTATTAATGCTAGTAAAATTGCTAGAGAAGTTGGAATGGGAAGAAAAACTAATACTGTTCTTCAAAGTGCATTCTTTAAACTAAATCCTGGATTAATGAATTATACTAAAGCTGTTAAATTAATGAAACAATTCGCTAAAAAAGCTTATAGTTATAAAGGTGATGAAATCGTAAAACGTAACTATGATGCAATAGACAGAGGTTGCGAATTTGAAGAAGTTTATGTAGATCCAAATTGGGTGAATTTAGAAGTTAAAGATATTAAATTAAAATCTGGAGATAATTACTTTGATGAATTTGTAACTCCTATTGGTACATTAGATGGATATGATTTACCTGTATCAACATTTACTAAATATGGATTATTGGATGGTACAATGCAAAATAATGTTACATTCAAAGAAAAAAGAGAGATTGCTGAAGAAGTTCCTCATTGGATTAAAGAAAATTGTATTCAATGTAACAAGTGTGTATTTGTATGTCCTCATGCTACAATTAGAGCATTCTTATTAGATGGAACTGAATATGAAGCAGCTCCAGAAGTAGTAAAACAAGAATATTTAGAAGCTATGGGTGGTCCTAATGTTAAAGGACTTAAATTTAGAGTTCAAGTTGATCCTAAAAACTGTGTTGGATGTGGATTGTGTGTAACTGAATGTCCTGGAAAAGCTGGAAATAAAGCTCTTGAAATGAAACCTATTAATGATGAATTACATCAAGATGAAGGGGCTAATTATTTATATAAGAACGTTAAATATAAAACTGAATACTTCCCTACTTCTACAGTAAAAGGAATCGGATTTGCTAAACCGTATTTTGAAGTTAGTGGTTCATGTGCTGGATGTGGTGAGACTCCTTATTATAGATTATTATCACAATTATTTGGTAAGGATATGATTATCGCTAATGCTACTGGATGCTCTTCAATTTATAGTGGGTCTACTCCTTCTACTCCATTCTGTAAAGACGAAAACAATAATGGTATTGCCTGGGCTAACTCATTATTCGAAGATAACGCAGAATTTGGTTATGGAATGAAAGTGGCTAATGATTATAAAACTTTACAAATATTAAATGCTATAAATGATAACTTTGATGAATTAGAGCCTAAGTTACAAGAAGTATTAAAAGTATATCAAGATAACATTAATAACAGAGAAAAACAAAGAGAAATCAAAGATGAAATCATTACTTTAGTAAAAGAAAGTAAAAATGAAGGAATCAAAACTTTATTAACTTATGAAAATGATTTAGTAACTAAATCTCAATGGATTATTGGTGGAGATGGATGGGCTTATGATATCGGGTTTGGTGGATTAGACCATGTACTTGCTAATAATGAAAACGTTAACATTTTAGTGCTTGATACAGAAGTTTATTCTAATACTGGTGGACAATCTAGTAAATCAAGTCAAACTGGATCCATAGCTAAATTTGCTGCAAGTGGTAAAAAGACCGCTAAAAAAGATTTAGCTGCTATTGCTAGAAGTTATGGACATGTATATGTAGCTCAAGTTAATATGGGTGCTAATAATATGCAAGTAATTAAAGCTATGAAAGAAGCAGAAAGTTATGATGGCCCTTCACTAATTATTGCTTATTGTCCTTGTATTGAACATGGTATAAAGACAGGAATGTGGTCACATCAACAAGTACAAAAGAAAGCTACTGAATGTGGATACTTCAATATTTATAGATATGATCCTAGATTAAAAGAAGAAGGAAAGAATCCTCTTCAATTAGACTTTAAAGAACCTAATTTTGATAAATTTAAAGATTTTGTATTAAATGAAACTAGATTCAATCAACTACCTAGATTAAATCCTGAAAAAGCAGAAGAATTACTAGATCTATCAGCTAAATACGCTAAACAAAGATTCGATAAACTAGTGAAAGAAAGCCAAGATTGATGAATATATGGCACGACATAGATGATTCTAGAATTAAAGAAGAATCATTTATTGTATGTATAGAAATCTCTAAAGGTAGTAAGAAAAAATATGAGTTAGATAAAGAAACTGGTTTAATAATTTTAGATAGGATACTTTATACATCTACCCATTACCCTGCAAATTACGGTTTTATCCCTAAAACGTACGCAGAAGATGATGATCCACTTGATGTATTAGTATTATGCCAAGAATCACTAGAGCCACTATCTCTAGTAAAATGTAGACCACTTGGAGTAGTCAAAATGATTGATAGTGGCGCTGTAGATGAAAAGATTATTTCTGTAGTAGAAAATGATCCTTTCATGGCAAACTATAAAACCATTGATGACTTGCCTTCACATATGATTGAAGAAATGATGCATTTTTTCAGAGTATATAAACAACTTGAAGGTAAAGACACATATATAGAAAAAGTAGAAAATATAGATAGTGCGAAAAATATAATTAATAATTGTATTAAAAGTTATCAAATTAAATTTAAAAATAAAAAATAGGAATTCAAACGAATTCCTTTTTTTTATCTTTTATTAGTTGAATCTTTAATTACACTTTCTTTAGACTTTTTCTCGCTCAACTCTTCAAATATTTTGTATTCTCTTCGTAAAGAGGATAAAGCTTTAGACTTACTGTTTTTAACTTTTTTAGTCTCACTATTTTTATTTTCATTAGCAGCCGCTACAACATCAGGATCATTTTTCATTTCAGGGCTTACGAATCGTATATAATATGGATTTTGGCTCACTGCTGCTAGTACAACATCTCTATCACCTTTCAATTCTTCGCTTATGAATCTTATAGAACCTGGCTCATTAGCCACTGCCGCTAGCGCCACATCTTTATCTCCTTTTAGTTCTTCGCTCGCGTATTGTAAAGCAAATCCATAATTTTTAACTGCCGCCATCACCACCTCTTTATCATTTCTTAGTTCTTCACTAAGGTACATCAAAGACTCTCCGTTATTATCAAGAGCAGCAAATATTACTTCCCTATCTTTCTTTAACTCTTCACTGGCATAGTTTATAGCATTACCTGTATTACTGACTGCCGCTAAAACTACTTCCTTATCATTTTTCAACTTTTCACTGGCATAACGTAAAGCATAACCATCTTTACTAACGGCTGCTAATATTACATCTTTATCGCTTCGAAGTTTATCCCCAACATACACCAAAACAGCAGGATTGCGCTTAACTGCCAACAATACCACTTCTTTGTCATTTCGTAGTTGTTCTCCTGCATATCCGAGCGCAATTCCTTGCTTACTAACAGCAAACTGCACCAACTCTTTGTCATTTCGTAGTTCTTCGCTAGCCCATCTTAAAAATGAAGCGTCAACATCTAATAAAGCCAACACAACATCTCTATCCGATAACGCCTCTTTTGTCAAAAATGACTCATAGAAAGTTGGATCTGAATTTTTTATTTTCTCTATATATATCTTTTTTTCTTCATTAGATAGCATGTTAAACCCTCCATCAAATATTATCTATTATTTATTTTAGCTTTTGATATTATCCAAATCAAGAAAGTTTTCAAGATTACCACATATCATACTTTTATAAAAATAAATTATTTTTATTCATTATTCCAATCAATTTCTTCTCTATTATGATTCTTTAGAAATTCATTTGCTTTAGAGAAATGCTTACACCCAAAAAAGCCATTATAAGCACTAAGAGGAGATGGATGAACTGTCTCTAATACTAAATGATGTGGGTTAGTAATTAAAGCCTTTTTAGTTCTAGATGGTCCTCCCCATAAAATAAACACTTTTGGAGTATCATCATCATTTAATTGCTTAATTACTCTATCAGTAAATATTTCCCATCCTTTATTTTTATGAGCCATGGGTTTAGAATCTACAACACTCATAATTGTATTCAATAATAAAACACCTTGTTTAGCCCATTTAGTTAAATCACCATGATTAGGTATGTTATATCCTAAATCACTATTAATTTCTTTATATATATTAACTAAACTTGGAGGTACTTTAATTCCCTTATTAACTGAAAAACATAATCCATGAGCTTGATTAACTTGATGATATGGATCTTGCCCTAAAATAACAACTTTAACATCTTTAAAATCAGTTAATTCAAAACATCTAAATATATCTTTTTTAGCAGGATATACAGTCTTTGTATTATATTCATTAACTAAAAATGATTTTAAATTTTGAAAGTACTCTTGTGCTATTTCATTGTCTATAAATTCTTGCCAACCATTTGTAATTTTCATATTATCACCATAAATATGATACTATAAAAAACGATAAATAAAAAGGTATAAATTCTATTTATACCCTATTATTTTTATGTTTATTTATCTGCTTTAAAATTTCTTTTTTTAATATTTTTTGAAGTTCGACATTCACACCTGTTTCTTTAAGAAATAATTCTAAACCTTCAACAAAATCTTCAACTCCATTTTCCCAATTCTTATAAATATCCATTTCTCCATGTTTATTTTTTCTAACTTTATTTAAACCATTATATTTATGAAGATGAGTGGTGGTGTCAATCTTTACAGCTCCTGTGTTTTTATGAGTTCCCTTCTTAATATAATTATCCATTCTTAAAATCTGAATTCTATTACTAATCTCAGGTCCTACTAACAAGTTTAATTGAATTTCAAATTTAGTTTTATCTTGAGTAATATCATTTATATCAATATGTAATAGATAATAATTAGCATTATCTTTATCTTTTCTTATCATCGTACCATTTTGATTTTTCAAAACTATTCCTAATCGAAGTTTATTATCTACCTTATTAACTTTAATGTCTTCTAGTGAGTATAAACGAGGCAATCTCAATATAGCTTCATCTGGTACTATAAAATCACTTTGAACTTCTGAAAAGGCAGTACTATTTATTTTGTTTTCATCCTGATATAAATCATTCAAATTTTCCTCTAACTTATTTATATCTTCTTCTTTCCACTTTAAATACTTTTTCACTAACCAATTTAAAATAATAGTATTATTAGTTTCTAATAAATATTTCAAATTTTTAGCAAAAACAAGATCATTATATAAATCTAAATCTATTCCTTTATTATCTTTTTTGCTTATCAATTGCAAGTTATATATTGATGGGCTATTAGGGTAAAATTTGCTAGCAATATGATGAAATAATGCTTCACTATAACCAAGTTGCATTACCCTCATTAAATATTTTGATTGTTCTTTAGGATCATTTAAGTTAGCGTCTTTTAAATCTTGATAAATATCAGCATTATACTTTTCTTTATAAGCTAGTTCCAATTTGTTAATTACTGGATATGGTATATACATCAATCTATTTATATCTTCTTGAGATATTTCTTTTAATAAACCATTTTTACAAGCAAAATAAATAAGTTCAATCATTTGATTAAAGTTAATATCTTCAGTATTATCGAGTTTCTTATAACTTTTAAAGCCAATTTCTATGAATTTTAAAATAAGATCCAATTCCTCTAAATTCTCTTTCAAATACTCCACTTTAAGAGATTTTTCTAATCTTATCGAATCATTAATTACAATATTTCTAAGATATTCACGATATTTTTTACTAGCATTACCTTCTTTAATTTCACTTTCTAATATCTTTCTAATTTCAAATAATAAATGATCGCTTTCTATAAGGTCTGGATACATTCCTTTTACTTTTACATTTGAAAGGGCGCGTCTAACTTTATTTTGAAGTATATCTATTGTTCTTTTGAAACATCTTATATTTTCTTCATCAGTTTCATCAATCACTTCACTTGTAAATGGCTGAAATCTACCACTAACCACATTACAATAATTATCTATTTCTGCTCTAAATTGTGCTTTAGCTTGTTCATCTAATGCCTTATATACTTGTAATATATTCGTGTATAAAGCTGGCAATGAACGCAATGTATTATCAGAATAAATAGCTAAAGTATCTTTTATAGAAAAACCATTTTTCTTAACAAATTCATATAACTCACTATATAGTCTAAATGACTTTTGCATATATATAAGCTTATATGAAAAAATATCAGAATTCAGTTCGCTAATATACTCTTCTTCTTTTTTACTAAGTGAAATATTATATTTATTTAATAATTGTTGATATGACTCTATAGAGTCTGAATCAGATGAAGCAACAAGTAATTCATCTAGTAATTGATGAAGCGGAAGTTTATTATCTTTAAATAATAAAGAATATATTGTTTCTTTACTCATAGCATCACCTTCTACAAATAATTATATATTATATTATAGTTTCAATCAAATAAAAAAACAGCCTATAATCACAGGCTGTCTCATATTTTAAAATTATATATCTATATATTAGAATAATAGTTCTTTCTTTTTTCTTTAGAAAATCTATTCTTAAATCCTACCATTACTTTTTGATACCATTTAATACCAATAACTCTTTCCTTAATTAATCTTTGTATTAACTCCTTAGCAACTTTATATCCTATATTCATTCTTTCTATGCATCTACTAGCCACAAAATCTAAGGTTCCATCTTTTAACCCTTGGTTATTACTACTACTAACAAAATCAATAATTAAAGTATTATCATCACTATATTTATATGCATCACTTGTTTCTTTTAAAGGAACTACAAATATAAGATTACATCCTTTATTTTTCAATGTTTCAACGGGAGTATTATTAACAACTCCTCCATCCATATATTTTATTCCATCTATTACAACAGGTTCAAAAACAATTGGAATAGCACTACTTGCTAATAAATATTTGATTATATCATCTTTATTTTTACCATTAACTTTAAATTCTGTAGGCGCATCTTTTATCTTTCTAGTCAAAGGTGTTGCTACTATATAACACTCAACTTTTGATTTACTGATTTTCTCAAAATTCATATTATCATTAGCAAGTTTTACAAAACCATCTCTAGAAAAGATACTTCTATTTCTTATTTTACTAGTAAAACTAGTTTTACTTAAGGCAACATCTTTACTCATATTACCCCAAATATTAATAGCACCATCTACATCCTTTTCTAACACTTTCATAGCATTTAATGCTCCAATTGAGGTTCCACTAACACAATCAATATGTTTTAATAATTTATATTCTTTTAGAGCTTTTAAAACACCTACTTGATAAGCACCTTTAGCTCCTCCACCACCTAAAACTAGTCCTATTTTATTTTTCATATCTATACATTAAACTTAAAGAACATGATATCTCCATCCTTAACAACATATTCTTTTCCTTCTATTCTTAGTTTTCCATTTTCTTTAACTTTTAATTCGCTTTTATAATTCATAATATCTTCATAAGTATAGACTTCAGCTTTAATAAATCCTCGTTTAAAATCGGTATGAATAATACCTGCACAATCTGGGGCATTCATTCCCTTTTTAAAAGTCCAAGCTCTAACTTCATCGCTTCCACATGTAAAATATGTTTCAAGTCCTAACAATGAATACATGGCTTTAGTTAACTTATCTAATCCAGATTCTTCAATTCCAAGCTCACTTAAAAATTCTTGTTTTTCTTCATCCTCTAAAGTTGCTAAATCAGACTCTATTTGCGCACTGATTGGTAAAACTAAACTATTTTCTTGTTTAGCATATTCTACTAATTTGTTATATTCTGCATTACTAGTAGGATTACTAACTTCACTTTCATTTAAATTAGCAACATAAATAATTGGTTTTAAACTTAACAAATTAAAATTCCTTACTAATAATAATTCTTTTTCATCTAAAGTTAATGATCTTAAATTTTTCCCTTCAAGTAATGCATTTTTTAATTTCATTAAAGTTTCATATTCAAATACTGCTTCTTTCTCTTTGCTAGTAATTGCTTTTTTATATACTTTTTCAATTCTTTTTTCTACAATTTCCAAATCAGAAAAAACAAGCTCTAAATTAATAATTTCTACATCTCTAATTGCATCAACACTACCTTCAACGTGAAGTATTTCATTATTTTCAAAACATCTTACCACTTGGCAAATCGCATCAGTTTCTCTAATATTGCTTAAAAATTTATTTCCCAATCCTTCACCTTTACTAGCACCTTTTACTAAACCTGCAATATCTACAAATTCTAAAGTCGCTCTTATAACCTTTTTTGGACTAAATAAAGGCACCATATCATCAATTCTTTTATCTTTTACTTCCACTACTCCACTATTTGGCTCAATTGTAGCAAAAGGGTAATTTGCCGCCTCTACTTGACTTAATGTAATTGCATTAAATAATGTTGATTTACCAACATTTGGCATTCCTACTATTCCTGCTTTTAATCCCATATTATTTCAACTCCCTTGCTATTATATCACACTATATACCCAAATACTCTTTTATTTTCATCTTTGTATAATTACTATTACTAAATTCTAACCAAGATTTATCTATACTAACTTTAGAACCATATTTAACAGTAATTATACACCCATTTTTTAATTGCGTGCTAAAATCACATTCTAGTCCATTAATTAACAATCTTGTAATTCTAGAAGCACTTATACTATCTACTTTAAAAGCGAAATCTAGAGCTGTAGCTCCTATTGGAAGTACAATTACTTCTCCTTTAGTAGAATACACATAGATATATCTACTCTTATTGAATACATCCTCTTCTAGAATCTTTACATAAGTATTAGAATCCACACCATCAACCATATTAATCCTATCTAACTCTTTTATGATAGTTAAGTGATTTCTTATATCTTCTTGCTCTTTTTCTTTTGAATACCCTTTCTTTTCATTATATTTCCACTTACTTGCTACACCCTCAGTATATATACTTTTCATCACTTTAGTAGAAATGGCAATCTTAATAGGATTTCCACTTGGCCCAATAACAATTGTATGCAATGCTTGATACATATTATATTTAGGTGAAGAAATATAATCTTTTAGTTTACCAATAAGAGGAGTATAGATTGAGTGAACTACTCCTAAAGCTAAATAACAATCTAGATTATCTTCTACTACTATATTAATAACATCTATATCTTCAATTTCTTCAATATTACCAACATAATTAATATATTTATAAATCTTATATATCTCTTTATTTGTATGATATACATCATTATCTATCCCTACACTTTTTAAAGCTATACTAAGATTTTTATTCATCATTTCAATACCAATTCTATGAGTATTATTGTGCTCCTTTAGATAATCTGTTATATAAACATATTTCTCATTATCTAAATAATACAAGCATAATTCTTCTAATTCTTTAGCAATAGCATTTAATCCTAAATATCTAGCAACAGGTGCATATAGTTCCATGGTTTGTTTAGAAATAGTTATTTGCTTCTTCTTCTCCATAGCAGCTAAAGTTCTCATATTATTCAATCTGTCAGCAAGTTTTATAATAATTACTCTTACATCATCTCTCATCAAATTAAATAATTTTTGCACTGTCTTATTTTTATTATCTTTTTCTTCACTACTAACTTTAGTAACAGCTTCTACTAAATCTGCTACATCTTTAGAAAACTCATCTTCTATAGTCTTATAGGTAATATTCTCGATATCTTCAATTGTATCATGTAACAAAGTAGCCACTATTGTGTTAGGACCAGCATGTAAATCTACTACTATATCACTAGCATCTAATAAATGAGTTAAATATGGACTCCCATCTTTTCTTAAAATACCCTCAAAAGCATTCTTAGCAAAACTATAAGCATGCTTTATCGCCAACAAGTCTTCACTATTTTGAATATACTCTAATATTTTTTGATAAATTCCCTCAAATTTTAAATCCATATCCATCACACACACCTACTCTCCTACAAACATTTTTATCTTTTTATGTAAACATTTAACTTCAATATTTTGAAAATCAGATTTATCCCCATCAATATTCCACAAAACTTTATCTTTTACCTTAACACTTATATTCTTTCCACTATATACTTTGACTGAAGAAAACTTTCTTAAATTTTCAACACCTGCTACAAACACAGACCAAATATTAACTGGTGTATTAAAGTAATCTTTTTTAATAATAACTAAATCTATAATTCCATCATCTAACTTAGCGTTTTTATTAAATTTAGGAAATCCTCCAACTGATTTACTATTTAAAAGTAAAGCTAGAATGCAATCTTCTTCTTTGTATTTTATACTATCTACTTCTATATCTAATTTGTATGTTTTAACATGAAAACTCTCTTTTATCGCTGATAATACATATGCGGCTTTACCAATCTTTCTTTTCAGTTTTTGATCTGCATTATATACTCCTGCAGTATATGTACCAATGCCCGCTACATATGACATATAAGAATCATTGATTTTACACAAATCAATTTCTTTTATTTTACCTTCTAAAATCACATCTAAAGCCTTATCTATATTATGAGACAATTTATGATTATTAGCTAAATCACAACAACTTCCTGAAGGAATATATCCAAGAACCGGCGTGTTTTCTATATCACCTATTCCTTTTAGAACTTCACTAAATGTTCCATCCCCTCCACAAACAATTATTGCATCATACTTACTAGCAGCATCTTTTCCTATTTCTATAGCCTCTTTAGCATAGTTAGTAGCTCTAATATCTACTACATCGTATTTAGACTTTAATCTCTCCATTAAAAAGGGTAATTTTCTTATAAATCTCCTACTTCCTCCACTTACAGGATTATAAATAACTAAACATTTCATAGCTAAATATCCTTACTCTCTAATCCTTCAATAATAAAATTATCATAGTACTTTTTCAATTCTTTAATCTTAGTCTTATCATTTAAAGTCCAACCAGTAATCTTATATCCCTTATTTTTATAACTCTCCAACAATTTGTAATTAATATTATCAACATCATATGATATAAAATCTGGTTTTACTAAGAATTTAAACATATGCTTATTAACTACCAATTTATGAATAAACCCTTTTTTATGATTACTTCCAATTCTCCCTAGAAAAACATCCTTATCTAATTTTTTATATGCTCTAAGAAGGACAGGATTAAATGATACAATTACATATTTACCTTTATAATCCTTTAATAACTCATATACTTGTTTTACTAATATTTTATTTAATTTTGAATTAACACTCTTTAACTCAATCATTAGTTCAACTTTTCCATCTACCATATTTAATACATCTTTGAATAAAGGAACACTAACATCCTCTCTTAATTTATTAATTCTTTTATAAGAAATATCACTTACTAATCTATCTCTATTAAATAATCTTTTCAAATTATCATCATGAAAACAAATAACTTTATAATCGCCTGTTAATTGTACATCAAATTCAAATGGTGATTTATCATCAATTGACAATTTAAATGCTTCCAATGTATTTTCATATATCTTTACATTATCAAATTTTCCCCTATGATAAATAGGTTTATTGAATAACCATTTGCATTCTTTATCGAATTTAATTTTTCTTTCTTCTTTACTCTTCAATTTTTTTACCTCCAATATATTTCTGAATTTTAGAAATCATATTAGTAGCATCTTGATATCCAATATTATAAATATTAGTTAGTTTATCCCCGCTTTTTTCTAGACTATTAATAATTAACGGCTCGCTAGGATAAATAGCTAAAATCTTTCCTTCTTGTTCAAGAGCATCTATTAAATCTCTTGTTACATTATACTTATTAAATCTATTTTCCATGCTCTTAATCAAATTAGGATATCTAAAATATTTAGTCTTATATGCATTCATTAACTTATATGGTTTACATTTAAATGATTTATCCCTTGTTAATACTACAATCACCTTATCATAATTATCTTCAAGCGCTTTAATAACAGGTATAGAATCACTCATTCCTCCATCTAATAATTTCATATTATCTATTTCAACAACTTTAGAAAACAAAGGCAAAGATGCACTTGCTTTAATATAATCCCTGTCCCTTTTAAAATACGTAATATTTTTATACACTGGAGCACCAGTAACTATATTAGTACAAGTTACCACAAAATTTTCCTTGTTATTATCAAAAGCTTCTACATCAAAAGGATCAATTTCATCATTAACTTCATTAAACAAAAAATCTAAATTAAGAACACTTTGTAATCTTAAAATTCTTTTATAATCAACACACTTTTTTGACAGGGCATATTCTTTATTAATTCTAAAACTTCTTCCTCTTTGTCTTGATAAATACGACAAAGAATTAAGTGCTCCTGCACTAACTGAATAAATATTAGGAATATATATTTTATTATCCAAAAAAGCATCTAGTACACCCGCAGTATAAGTCCCACGGTTTCCTCCACCCTCTAAAACTAAGCAAACTCTCTTCATAGGCACCTCTTAATACAATTTTGCGTCTTCAATAGACATAACTTTTGCTAAAACAGCGTTTAGACCATTAGATTTATAACTATTGTAAGAGCAAACTAATTCATTATAATATTCTTTAATATAATTTATTTTTAATTCTGATTCATTACATTGATTAATCAATAAACTATCATCAAAACTATTCATACAATTAACATAATATTTATTAAATCGTTTTAATCCATCTATATCTAATATTTTTTTACTACTATAATGGTTAATACTCTCAATGATATTTGTATATTTTTCTTCTTCAATAATATCCTTATTAATCTCTATATACTCTTTTAATAAACTATGTTTAATACTAACTTGTCCTCTTATTTGTGCTAAAATATTTTCTAACTTTTTCTTATTTACACGCATTTTAATATACATGACTATTGGATAAATACATCCTATAATAAATATCACACTAAGAGTTCCTATTAGCCACCAAATAAATTCCATATAAATCTCTCCCCATATTAATACCATTATATCAAATTATCAATATTTTATATTAATATCCTTATTTTTTTATAATTAAAAAAGTGAATCACAAATTAATTCACTTTAATAATAATTTCTATTTTATTAGGTTCTAGCACGATTTCATTTTGTGTTTTTTCAGTTAATAGTGATTTATACGTTTTTCCATCGCTATAAACATATGTTTCATCGCTTACATTAGTAAGAATTACAATTTCTTCTTTATCATTTATTCTTTTATATACAATAATTCCATCACTTGACCTAATAAACTCTAATTTTCCTTCTTTAAATACTTTATGATTCCTAATATTAGCTAATTTTTTATACCAATTTAAGATATCTTTGTTTTCTTTTCCCCATGGATAACATCTTCTAGAAAAATCAGGAGCATCCTCCTCAATTCCTACTTCATCACCATAAAATATACTTGGTATTCCATAGAACGTATACTGTAGTCCACTTATAATTTTTAACTTATCTATATAATTATCTTTTTCTTTTAATATAGATAATATTCTCCTTGTATCATGACTACCAATTAAATTCATTAAATTATGTTTAACAAACTCAGGATAGTTGTTTTCTATCATTTGATAAACATAAAATAATTTATTGCAATCATTATCGTAAACATAACTAATAAGTGCATCTTTTAAAGGGTAATTCATAACACTATTTAACTCTTCGCCCAAAAAGTAACCTCTACGATTACTATAGGCAATTTTTGTAGAAGCATCTTCCCACACTTCACCTATAATAAGTGCATCTTTTTTCACACTATAAACGCTAGCACAAATCTTAGTTAATAGCTCATGGTGAATTTCATCTACTACATCTAATCTAAATCCTAGCAACCCCATATTCATATACTTAGTGATAATCATAGAAATATACTCTTGTAAATCTTTATTAGATTGATTAACACTAGGTAAAGTTTTTATTCCCCACCAAGAAGCATAATCATCTGGCCAATTATTAAAATTAAACCAATCATAATATATAGATTCTTTAGAATTATATGCACCTACTACATCAAAATGATTATTCTTATTAAAGTAAATACTATCACTACCGATGTGATTAAATACACCATCTAAAACTATCCCTATTTTTCTTTCTTTAGCTTCATTAATTAACTCCTGTAATATTTCTTCATTTCCATACATTGGATCGATTTTTTCATAATTACTAGTATCATATTTATGATTACTTGGAGCCATAAAAATTGGTGATAAATAAATGATATTTACTCCAATATTTTTTAAATAATCGAGTTTATCTATTACCCCTTTTAAATTACCACCAAAGACCTCATAATTTAATAAAGTTCTATCAGTAGTATTCTTAGTAATACTTCCTCCCCAATCATTTCTATAAACAAATCCATCACGAATATTCACTTTTCCAATTTTATTAAATCTATCGACAAAAATATGATAGATAATTCCACCTTTATATAAAGACGAAATATCTCTTTCTCTTTTTATGACGGTAAGTGGAAATTCTTCATTACTAGTAAGACTAGCATCATATCTATTACTTTTATTAACATATAAAATTCCATCATTAGTATCAACTTCAAAATGATACCAGTGTAATCCTATATCAGATAATTTAGTATTACATTCATATACAAAATAGTTAATCTCATAAGATGATAAATTACACTCTAAAAATTGAGTATAATTATTTTTTTCATACCTTACTACTAACGTTACTTTATTAACTTTTGTATCACATCTTACTTTTATCTTAAAATTAATGTTTTGATTTTTTTTAACTGGTCCTGTAGGAAATTTATCGATATTTGGATCAAATATAACCTTTTCCATAACTATAATTTCCAAATCTTCTTAACGTAATCTTTAATACTTCTATCACTTGAAAAATAATAATTTCTAGCAATACTTAATAAAGTTTTACGATACCATTCATCACCATTTCTATAAGTCATATCCATTAATGCATCTGCTCTTATATAATCAGCAAAATCTGCTAAACACATATAAATATCTCTATGAGGAGTTTCTCCTAGTAAATATTGACTAATATCATGGAAAGATTCACCATTAAATCCATTATCTAGATAAGTAATAACTCTTCTTATTCTCTCATCACTATTGTAGTAATCCATTGGATGATATCCTTTTTCATCAATCATAGCTTTTTCTTCTTTTGTTAAACCAAATGAGAATGAGTTATCAATTCCACACTTTTCCATAATTTCAATATTTGCACCATCAATAGTATCAATCATTAAGGCTCCATTAAAGATAGCTTTCATATTACCAGTACCACTAGCTTCTTTACCCACAAGTGATATTTGTTCACTTACATCCGTAGCAGGTGTCAATAACTCAGATACAGAAACTGAGAAGTTCTCCACGAATACAACTTTAATTTTCTTGTTAGCAATTGGATCATTCTCAATATGTTTAGCAAGTTGAGTCACCAATCTAATAATTCTCTTTGCCATATAATAACTACTAGCAGCTTTACCTGCAAAAATAAATGTTTGAGGCGTCATATCCCAATCAGGATTATTTCTTAATTCACTATATAAATAAATGATTCTTAAAACATTTAATAATTGCCTTTTATATTCATGAATTCTTTTTGCCTGAACATCGATTCTAGCGTTAGGATCTATCTCAATACCTTGAGTTTCTTTTAAATATTTAGCGAATCTTTTCTTATTTTCTAATTTAACTTTCTTTAGTTCTTCTAAAGTTTCACTTTCATGAGCAAATTTTTCTAATTTTTTAAGCAAACTAGCATCAGTTAAATATTCTTTTCCTACTCTTTTACTAATAAATTTATCAAGTAATGGATTAGCTTCTGCAACCCATTTTCTATGTGAAACACCATTAGTAACATTTACAAATTTTTCAGGATAGATACTATAATAATTCTTTAATAAATCGTTCTTTAAAATATCTGTATGTATCTCACTAACTCCATTTACACTGTGACTTGCATAGACAGCTAAATTCGTCATATAAACTTTCCCATTAGAAAGAATTGCCATATTTTCCACTTTTGCACCATCAAACTTATATTCATATTTAAGTTGATCTCTAAGTCGTCTATCTAACTCTCTTAAAATTAGAGCTATACGTGGCATATATTTTTCTACCAACCAATATGGTTGTACCTCTAATGACTCACTTAAAATAGTGTGATTAGTATAACTTATAGTTTCTCCTACCATTTTAAACGCTTCATCCCAAGATAAATAATATTCATCTAATAAAATTCTCATTAATTCTACTACCATAAACACAGGATGAGTATCATTTAAATGAACTGCCATATGTTTAGGAAGTGTTGAAATTCTATGTCCTCTTGCGATATGTTCTTTAATAATATTTTGAATAGCAGCACTTGCTAAAAAATACTCTTGTTTTAATCTTAAAGCCTTACCATACTCATTATCATCAGCAGGATACAAATAATCATTAATTGCATTTATATCCCTAGCAATTTGCTCTTCTCTTAGTTTTTCTTCATCAGTTAAAACGCCAGTTTTATTAGAAAGATAATTAGCTTTCCATAAACGTAAATATGCATTTCCTTCTAATTTATATCCAGTCATCACCAAATCACAAGGAATAGCCTCTACGCAAATAGGATTATTCAATTTGTAATGGTATGTGCCAAAATAATCCACATTTTCTTCTAATTCGCCACCAAAATACACTTTAACAGCTTTATCTTTCTTCTCATTTAGCCATACATGACCTTTATCCAACCATTGATCTGCTTCTTCTTTTTGTTCTCCATCAACAATTTTTTGTTTAAATAAGCCATATCTATACAAAAGAGAATGTCCCATTGCACGGTAATTTAAAGTAGCCAACGATTCTAGAAAACAGGCAGCAAGTCTACCTAAACCACCATTACCTAAACCCGCATCATTTTCTTGTTTAATAACATCTTTAAGATTCTTTTTGTGAGATTTAAGTATTTTATCTACTTTACTATATTCTCCCATATTCCATAAGTTATTTTCTAAACAATTACCAATTAAAAATTCTATAGAAATATAGTTAATAGCTTTCTTTCCTCTATTGTTTGCAATTGTTTCATCTGATTTTTCCACAACTTCCTTACTAACAAGATAAGCCAAAACATCATGAATTTCTTCATTAGTAGCAGTATCTAAATTCTTATTAAAATCTTTCTTTAATTGCTTATTTAAGATTTCTTCATTAAGCATCTTATTCCCCCTACATTTGTTTATATAAATTCACATAATTATTCATTGAGAAACTCCAACTGAAATCTTTTTTCATTACAGTATGAATCTTCTCGGTCCATGACTTTTTATCATGATAATCATTAATTGCTCTTCTTAAAGAATATTCAAAATCCTCAGAACTACAATTATGGAAAGTATAACCATTTCCACCTTCAATACATCCGAAATCCTTGATAGTATCTTTTAATCCACCAACTTCTCTAACAAGTGGTACTGCACCATATCTACTTGCAATCATTTGTGATAAACCACATGGTTCACTAATTGAAGGCATCATAAAAATATCACTACCTGCATAAATCTTTTTACCAATATCTACTACAAATCCTAAATATACTCCTACTCTAGTAGGATACTTACGATTTAAATAATTTAAAAAATCTTCATATTGTTTGTCACCAGTTCCAATTGCTACAAGTTGAGCATCAGTGCTATTTAGTATTCCTTCAATTGTATCTTTAACAAAATCTAGTCCTTTGTTTTGAACTAATCTAGTTACTAAAGATAATACTGGAACATTTGGATTAACTTCCACATTAAAGAACTTTTGTAATTCTTCTTTATTTTTCGCTTTATTTTCTAAACTATTACTATCATAATTAACCCAAATGGCTTTATCTACACTTGGATTATAGAAAGTATAATCTAACCCATTTACTATACCTGATAATTTATAAGAAACTTGTCGAGCTATGTCATCTAATCCATTACCTCCTTCAGGAGTTTGAATTTCTTTTGAATAACTATCACTAACTGTAGTAACTCTATCAGCACATAACATACTAGCCTTCATAAAGTTTACATCACCATGATGTAATAACAATCCTGAATCTTTTTGATCGAAACCTAATACATCACCTAATATCTCTTTACCATATCTACCTTGATATAAAATATTATGAATTGTTATAATAGTTTTCATTTCATTATATTTAGGATTATTCCAATTATATGTCTTCAAATACACTGGAACCAATGCACTTTGCCAATCATTACAATGAATAATTTCAGGATAAAAATCTAAAATCGGTAGCACTTCTAAAACACTCTTAGAAAAAAACGCGAATCTTTCAGCATCATCACCATATCCATAATAATTGTCTCTTTTGAAATATTTTTCATTATCTAAGAAATAATAAACCACATTATCTTTTTTATAAGTAAATATTCCACAATACTCTTTTCTCCAAGATAAATTAACATATGTATTAGCAATATATGTTAATTTTTCTCTTTCAATCTTCATGTTTTTGTAAAGTGGTAAAATAACGCGAATATCACTACCAGGATACTCTTCCTTTAACTTATTAGGTAAACTACCACATACATCTGCTAAACCACCTGTTGCACAAAAAGGTTGTACCTCACTTGTTACATACAAAATTGATTTTTTGAAATCATCACCTTTTTTATTACTAGTTTTGCTAGGTGTTTTCTTTGCTTTTAATACTTCTTTTGCCATAAAAATTTCCCCCATATAGTTTTATTTTATTATAAATAATAAAAACTAACCATGATTTAGCTCTCTTTTATCGACAAAAAAAGTGCTTTTATTAAAGCACCTTACTTTCTTGTATTAATATTTTTGCTATTTTTATTTAGAATATTTAAAATTGCATCTTTTAGCATTTTAACATTTGGATAAAAATCCTCATCATAATCGTTATCTAAATCTTCATATGGAAAAACTAAAATTGTTTTAAGTAATATTTCTTGTGGAATGGTAATAATGCCTGACTTTTCCCCAAAAATTGTATTTTTACTAATGCATATATCATTATGCGTAAAATTATCAATTAATTTACTACCATCAGAAAGAATCACATCAACGTTCATTTTAAACGAAGGGAGTCTAAAATCATAAATTATATTTTTTGTTTTAATATCATACCCACGAATGCACATATCATCAAGTTGATTTTTTCTATATTTCTTTTTTATTTTTTCAAAAGCCTCTGCTTTTTCTTCATTTTCATTTAATGAAACAATGAAAAAACCACCTAACAACACTTCAGATTTAATATTAACATCGTTATTAATCATTTCTAATTCTTCTATTAATTCCTCTACACTAACTTTAATCATTTTATTAGAAAATATTCTTGAATATTCATTGTTTAATAATTCATTTATATTTTTTATTTCTTCGTTATATTTCTCTTTTATTTGATTTAATTCTTCACAAAGTTTAATACGCTTTTCTTTTAATTCTTGTATTTTTATTAAAATCTCATTTAACTCTTTATCCACAATATCACTTTCTTTCAATATTTTGACTATCAAGATGCTTTTTACAATTATTTATTGCATTCTCAATCTTTAAAAAATATTCTTTATATTCATTTCTTAAATCTTCTAATTTGCTTAGTAATCTGTTTTCCCTTAAAATAAAATCCTCTTTTTCTCTAACTAAAGTTTCATTGCACCAATCAAGCATTTTTTGAGCATTTTCTTCCTTATTATCAAAATTGTTTAAAACATATTCCATCCATTTATCTGATAAAATAAAACTCATTCTTCCAGATATTGAATGAATATAAAACTCACATAAAGAATATTGCACATAGCAAGGTCCTCTAAAGTTATTTCCTTCAAGTCTCACCTTACTTCCACTTATAAACTCTTCATTATCTTCAACTAAAATTAATCCTGAACCCTTATACACGTTTTCATCCCAACTATATCCATTTTCTAATAAAAATTTCTTTATATCGCTATTTTTAACTCTAAACCCCATAGTTATTTCCTCCTATAAATGTCTTTATTGTTGATTTCTTTATATTGTCTAGTAGCTAATTTTTCCAGTATTCTTATTGCCGCCTTTTTATACTTGTGTTCAGCATTAAATAATAAGATTGATTTAGCAAATGTGAACGCCAATACTTCATCTTTTTCTACTAGAACATTAATATTTTTAAATCCATATTTTTTTGTCTCATTAAGAAGATTTTTTATTATTTTTGCATTCATATCTCTTAAATGTTTTTTTGATTCTTTACTATCTTTTTCACTATATTCTAGAATGATATCTATATATTCTTGATATATTTCATTTGCATCTTCATACACTATATAATCATTTTCACGTTCAGCTTTTTTAAAGATACCATTAAGAAGAATTTTATATTCTTTAACTAAATTAATATCGTTAAGCATCTCTCTTGCCATCATTGCTCTAGCAGTATAATGTGACAAACCTTCTTCACCTGGTATATGCACTTCATCTATATATCTAGATATTTTTTCTAATTTTTCTATATCACTTTGAGAAATATCTTCATATCTTATTTTCGCAAACAAATCATCATATGTATTAAACTTCAAATTCTTAACTTGATTATCAATTATAATATTTTCTCCAGCATACATAAATAAATACCAGTTTTGGATTGCATGTATTTCACCTTTTTCTGCTAATAGTTTCAAGTTTTCTAACATACTGTCTGTATATCCATCAAGCAAATATTTACACCAACAAGTAATAAAATCACTGTATAAGTTAGAAATTTTTCCTCTAGTCATACACTCACATCCATTCTCGCCTACATTTTATCATTGTAAATGAGGATTTTCAATGATTTTTTTAAGCCCTAAAAGGTCATAAAAAGAAAAAAACTCACTACCAATCTATATAATAGATTTTCATAAGTTTTTATCTAAATTTGTTATAAGTTTTAAATCTTCTTTATTAATAATCCTTGATTAGGTTTTAAATTAATCTTGATAGAATATTTTTTGCCATGCATATTCGCACTGGTAGTATTAATAAATTCATTATCATCATTACCCTCACCACCATATTTTTTAGCATTAGAATCTAATATTACTTCATACTTTCCTTGTTTATTAACACCTAATTCATAATTATCTATACTTGCTGGCGCAAAATTAAACAAGCAAATAAGTTCTTCTCCCTTATGATTCTTTCTAATAAAGGCAATGACATTATTTTTAGTATCAACATTTAACCATTCAAATCCATTCCAAGAGAAATCTTCTTCATATAGACAAGTATTTTCCCTATATGTCCAGTTTAAATCGTGAACAAATTGTTTCATTTTGTTATGTTTTTCATACTCTAACAAGCAAAAATCAATTCCTTCTTTATATGCCCATTCTTTAAATTGCGCAAATTCTGTTCCCATAAAAGTTAGCTTTTTCCCAGGATGTGCAAACATATATAACAAGAACACTCTCATTGCATCAAATTTTTGTTCGTAACTACCAAACATTTTATTTAATAAAGAACACTTACCATGAACTACTTCATCATGTGATATTGGTAAAATAAAATTTTCACTGAAAGCATAATAAAATGAAAATGTTAATTTATTCATATGATGATGTCTAAAAAATGGATCTATTTTGACATATTCTAAACAGTCATTCATCCATCCCATATTCCATTTGTAATTGAACCCTAAACCTCCAATTTCAATTGGTTTAGTAACCATTGGCCAAGCAGTTGATTCCTCTGCTATCATAAGTGCATAAGGGTGTTCATTAAATATTGCACTGTTTAACTTTTTAAAGAATGCAATAGCCTCTAAATTCTTGTTTTCTCCATAAGTATTTTTATCCCATTCTCCATCTTTTCTATCGTAATCAAGATATAGCATACTCGCTACTGCATCAACTCTTATTCCATCTATATGATATTTATCAAATAACATATTAGCACTACTTACTAAGAAACTTTGTACTTCAGTTTTTCCATAGTTAAATATCCTTGTTCCCCATCCTTTATGTTCCATTCTTTTAGGATTAGGATCTTCATAAACATATCCACCATCAAACTCTATTAAACCAAAACTGTCTTTAGCAAAGTGAGCTGGAACCCAGTCCATAATTACGCTAATATTCGCTTGGTGACACTTGTCTACAAAATACATGAAATCATGAGGTGTTCCAAATCTACTTGTAATTGCAAAATACCCTGTTGCTTGATATCCCCACGAACCATCAAATGGGAATTCATATAAAGGCATAAGTTCAATATGTGTGTATCCCATCTCTTGAACATAAGGAATTAATTCATCTGCCATTGTTTTATATGAATAGTAATTGCCATCATTATGCTTCTTCCAACTAGCTAAATTTATTTCGTATATATTCATTGGACTATTATAATGATTTCTTTTGTTTCTACTTTCTACATATACTCCATCATTCCACTCATATCCTTCAAGAGAATAGACCTTACTTGCATCATCCCCATTAGTTTGACTATGAAACGAATATGGATCTGCTTTATTTATCACTTTTCCTCTTTTTGTAGTAATCGCATATTTATAACAATCATACACTTTAGCATTATCAACGTACACCTCATATATACCTTGAGATATTTTTTTCATTACATGTGCATTTTTATCCCAATTATTAAAGTCTCCTACTACACTAACACTTCTAGCATTAGGAGCATAAACTCTAAACACAAATCCATTACCTTCTTTGTGAGCGCCTAGAAACTCATAACTATGATAATATGTCCCCTGATGAAATAAATAACTCTTTTCCTCAGTTTTCATCTTTACTCCTCCTACTAGTTACTACTAATTCATTTAAAAATTCAATATTAGTTTGATCATATAACTTTTTATTACTAGAATATGACCAATTTCCTCCAATAATTCCTGGAGTATTAAATCTATATTCATTTCCTTCGTTTAATAAATCTTGTGGATTAATAATAATAACATTGCTATTAGATTCATATAACTTTTTGATTGATTCTCTAATAACTAAAATATTATCACTATTTTCATCTATGTTTAAATATTCACATACTTTAGCTTTATTTTCTTCATCTTCTAAAAAAGAAGGGAAAGTATCATTATCATGAGTACCTGTATATGCAATACAATTTTCATTATAATTGTGAGGTAAAAAAGGACTATTTTCTTCACCAAAAGCAAATTGATAAACCTTCATTCCAGGATAGTTACTATATTCTTTTAATCTAATTACACCTTCACTTATAATACCTAAATCTTCAAGGATAAGATTATTAATATTATTTTCTTTTAGCAAATCAATAAATGTATATCCTGGCCCTTCCTTCCACTCTCCAACTTTTCCATCTTCACATCCAAATGGAATTGTATAGTAATATTCTAAACCTCTAAAATGATCTATTTTTAAATAATCATAAACATTCAATAAATATTTATATTTATTAAGTAAGTATTCATAACCATTTTCTTTTATATAATCATAATTATAAATAAGAGTATTCCACACTTGACCAGTGGTCGAAAAATAATCCGGTGGAACACCTGCTACTAATGTAGGAGTGAAATTTTCATCTAGTAAATACATCTCACTATCTGCCCAAGCCTCTTTACTATCCATTGCACTATTGCAAGGAGAATCTCCAATAATAAATATTCCTTTGCTATTAGCATATCCCTTTAGTTTAAACCATTGAAAAAAGAATAAGTATTGAGTAAATATATAAAAATTAACTCTATCTTTTTTCTTAGATAAATATTTTTTACATTCCTCTGATTCCCTATTTTTTAACTCTTTAGGAAACAATCTCAATTCTTTATATTCCTCTAATAAAGTCATAAATTCACCATAAGGAATAACCCAGTCATTTTCTTTAATAAACTCTCTTATTTGTCTAGAAAAATCAATACCTTTATATACATCATATAAATATTTCATTTTCAACTTTTTATACTCTTGATAAGTTAATTTTTTATTTTCTTCAATCATTCTATATTCAGATAAACTTACATATCCTTTTAAATCAATAAATAAAGGGTTTCCAGAATTAATACATGTCGAAGAAAATGGTGATGCATATACATCAACATCATTTATAGGTAAAACTTGCCAGTAAATTTGTCCACTTTTAGCTAAAAAATCCACAAATTCATACGCTTCTTTACCCATAGTTCCAAATTTAGACTTGTTTGGCAATGAGAATATTGGCATTAATATCCCTGCTCCTCTTTTCATCATTTCACCCCTTTATAATTTTTATAGAAATTAAAATAAAAACTACTATCTACTTCTTTTAATATTTGTTTAATCCCTAAAGATACGGCACCATAAACTGTCTTTTTATTTGTTACATTCACTAAGTATTTATCTCCTATATATTTTTTAAATAAATCCACAATAAATTCATTGTTTTCAAATATCCCACCAAATAAATAAACTTCAACAGTACCACTGATATCCTTAGTTTTACTAATTACTATACTAGATAAATTTTCTAATCGCTTATTTACTATATTTTTAGCTACTTTATCATCTTTTTTATATGCTTCTATAACAAGTTTAGACAAAGAGGCAACCCCTTTTATTCCTTCATTATAAATTTGAGCCATACTATACCATAATGAATGTCCATAGTGTTCTTCTAATAAATTCACTAGAATCGTATCTTCCTTTACTCCATTTATCGCTCCACTACTAGCTATTAGGGCATCTTTTCCTAAATCAAATCCACAAAAATAATCATCAGGAAGATATCCCCAACCTCCAACGTGACTGAATTCATTATTTTTCTTTATAGCCATATTAAATCCAGTTCCAGATATTATAACTACTCCATTATTCTTATTTCCTAAACTGGCTTCTTTTACACTAGCCAAGTCGCCTTCTACTACTATATTTTCAAATTTCAAACTTGATTGAAGTTTTTCTTTTAATATCGTTTTAGAATCACCAAATTCAATGCCTGCAATTGCTAAAAGTACACATTCTACTTCCAAATTTTCATCATTGGCAATTGTTAACATGTCCTTTAGAGCATTATTTAGAGTAGAAAATGAATTTTCCATTCCAACATCATTAGGATTAGTACAATTAACAATTTTGTGAGCAAAAATATTTCCTAATGTATCCACTAGAACCAACTCTGTTTTACTACCTCCACCATCAACTGCAATAAATCCTTTCATGTTATTCACCTACTTCTTTTAATAATTTGTTAATCAAAGTATCCATTTCAAGACGAATAACTCTCAAGTTTTCTTCACTATTAGCCTCATATCTAATAGTCAAATTAGGTCCCGTATTAGAAAATCTAACAAGTGCCCAGCCATTATCAAACTCAATTCTTATTCCATCCATTTCAAATGAATTATAACCCTTGCTATGAGAATACTCTTTAACTTTCTCTACAACTCTTCTTTTTCCTTGTTCTCCTGCTTTAACTTCATAATATACTGAATAGTAAACATTAACTGTATTTAATAATTCACTGACTTTGGTACCAGTATTTACTAACATTTCCACAAATCTACAACCAGCATAGATTCCATCATCAAATCCAGCCCATCTATCTCTATAAAATACATGTCCAGAATATTCTCCACCGAGTGAAAAATTATCTTCTTTCATTTTCTTATTTAAATATGAATTTCCTGTTCTATACATTACGCCATTTATATTTTTCTCATTTAATCCATCAATCAATGCTTTAGAACATTTAACATCATATAAGACTTTATTTTCATTTAAAGCATCTTTTAAATATCTAGCCATAAATAACAAATATAAATCTGCTTGTACATACTCTCCTTTTTCACTAACTATAGCTACTCTATCTCCATCACCATCAATACCAATACCTAAATCATAACCTAATTCCACTACTTTATTTTTCAAATCAATCAAATTGCTTTCAACTGATGGATCTGCATCATGATTAGGGAAAGTTCCATCACTCTCACAATAAAGAAGATAGTACTCGATTCCTAATCTATCTAAAACGTCTTTGATAATTATAGAGCCAACACCATTACCACAATCTACTACAACTTTGATATCTTTATGTTTTAAATTAATAGAGTTAGCAAAGTAATCTAAATAGCTTTCTTTTATATCAAAATAGGTATATGTTCCCTCTCCCATTTTATGTTTTTTTTCTACACAAAACTTATAAAAATCTTGAATGTATGGTCCATAGGCATTTCCTATCTCATTAAACGAGATTTTAAAACCATTATATTCTTTAGGGTTATGACTTGCTGTAACCATAATACCTGCATATAATTTCAAAGAATATCTAGCAAAATAGAACATTGGAGTAGTAACTTCACCAAGATCAACCACACCGCATCCAGTACTAGTAATCCCCTTAATTAAAGCACTAGCAAATAAAGGAGATTCTTTACGGTTATCATGACCTATAACAACCATATGAATTCCTAAATCTTGTACATAGCTACCATAATTTACTCCTAAAGTATAAGCAACGTCTTCATCAATAAGTTCTCCTACTATACCTCTTAAATCATATTCTCTAAATAAAACTGGATTTAAATCAACTATTTTCATTATTTTACCTCCAAAGCATCATGTAATAAGTTTTTATATTCACTAACTCCTGGTTGATCAAAAGGATTAACATCTAATAAATATCCACCAACAGCAGCAGCAACTTCAAAAAAATAAATTAAACTACCAACATTCTCTTCATTAAGTTTATCAAGTTTAAACATCAATGATGGAGTATGACCATTAAAGTGAGCTTTAGCCACTCTATCACTAGCTACTAAATTAATCTCATTTAAATCTTGCTTATACTTATCAAGTTTAACCTTAATATTATCTTCAACAACAATTACAGACTCAAATAATATTGGATTTCCTTCTTGTAAGAATTGTCCTAAAGAATGTAAATCTCTACTATTCACAAGAGAAACAGGGAAAATACCTAAGTTATTTTTACCTTGAGTTTCTCCATACAATTGTTTTAGCCATTCACTAAAGTAATAAAGTTTTGGCTCATAAACTGTATAAGATTCTACTAGTTTCCCTTTTCTGTATAAAATATCTCTAATACAAGCATATTCGAATGCTTCATTTAAATAATTCTTACCTTTTTTAGCGCCTTTTAATAATTTAGAAGCAGAAATTCCTGCTACCTCGATTGGAAGTAATCCCACAGGTGATAATACTGAATATCTACCACCAATTTTATCTGGAACAGTAAAAGTAGTATACCCCTCACTATCTGCAAGTTTTTTTAATTCTCCCTTTTCTTTATCTGTTGTCACTATAATTCTTTCTTTTAATTCTTCTTTACTATATTTTTTATTCATAAGTTTTAAAATTAAATCAAAAGCAATTGCAGGTTCTAAAGTAGTACCACTTTTACTTACTACATTCACATAAACATTTTTGTCTTTGATATATTCTAATAGTTCACTAGTATAGGTACTTGATAAATTATATCCAGCATAAAGAATTTCTATTTTTTCCTTTTTAAAATAACTAGAGAACATATCTATAACAGCTTTAGCTCCTAAATAAGATCCTCCGATTCCAACAACCACTAAAACATCAGCATCATTTCTTATTTTCTTAGCTACTTTTTTTAGTCTTTTTAACTCTTCTTCACTAATACAAGTCTCGACATCATACCAATCTAACATATCTTCTTTATTTTCTAATATCGGTTTAATATTTTCTATTTTTTCTTTATATGTTACTTTCTCGCTTTCTAAATCTTCTATATATGTTTTAAAATCAAATTTTAACATTAATAATCACCTCATATCCCTATACTAACATAATTAAAAAAATTTTATTATTAAATAATAAAATTATATTTTAAATATAAAAAAAATAGGCTTTTACCTATTTATTTTTTAAATCTTCATCAATAAGTTCTGCAAAACTCTCTACTTCTAATACATCCTTTGTATCATCTATATCAAGAGTTAAGAAATCTAATCCTTTTGGATAATTTATGGTTAACTCTTTTGGATAGTTTACTACTAACTTAGAATTGAAATTAGCAGCAACACATCTCATTTCTGTTATAAGATAATTTGAAGACACGTCATATTCCCACACTAATTCATCTTCTGTAAATGTTAAAGTATATGTATTGTCTGCATTTTTTACATATGTTGCCTTTTCTTTTAAATTTTCGAAATTAAATCCTTCTAATTTATTTTCCATAACAATAGAAGAAAAATTTTCTCTATCATAAGTAGCATTTAATCTTTCCAATGTATCTTTAGCCTCTACAACAACATTTTTAATATCATCCTTTAGGATTACATTTGCACCGTTATGAGGATATATAATATATAATTTTTGATTTTTAGCATAGATATCGACATTCTTATCATTAAGCTTTGCTTTAGCTGATAAATCCCAATCAATTTTTTTATCTTTAGTTAAAGCGTTATATTCAATAACATAAGTTCCTTTAGTGTTAGTTAAAGTATATGTTCCACTAACAGCATTAACTTTCTTCATCATTGTTTCCACATTGCTAACTAATGAATTGATATCACCAACAGCAGCCAAACCAGTAGAATCTAAGTTATTTGAAGCGCTTCTATTAAACACTTTAGAAAAACATCCAGAAAAAGAAAAACACATGACCAAACAAGTTAAAATTCTAATAACTTTTTTCATCGCTTTCACCTCTTTTTTCTTTTATTTTTCCACACTATTGCTATTATTATACTAACACTTAAAAACATTAAAATCAATATTTTGAATTCTTGATAAAACATTATTAACGAATCTATATTTATCAAAACTGATACTCCTAATGATATTAAACAACTATTGCAAATAATTATCCCTAAACTAGAAAGTAAAAGAAAATTCAAATATTTTTGATGATATATACCTGCTAATAAAGAAATAGCTAGTTTAGAAAAGGGCATTAACTTGCAAATAAAGACAGAAACATTACCATATTTACTAAATAAAGTCTGTCCTTTCTTTAGTTTGTTCTCATATCTACTTAAAATCCTATATCCCCCATAATAACCAACGCTATATATCCCTATATTAAAAAGAAGAGAAAAAATGCTACTAAGCAAAATCAAACCAAGTATACTATTCCTCCTTTAAATACTCTTTAAATCATATGTAATAATAAATAAAGATATTAAAAAACTGTTTTTTACAAACAGTTCTTTTTGTTAATTATGTTATCTTTATTTATCGTTTCTTTCAAAAGTTTACTTTCTTTCCTTATGTTTTCTATTAATTCTTCTCTACTTATATTAAGTTTAGAAATTATTCCTTTTGACATACTGTCACTAAAAGAATATTTATATGCTATTTTTAAATAAGGATTATCATGAATTTTTTCATATACGTCAATAATTTGATTTCTATCCATATCTAAGAATTCTTCAACACTACACTCAAATACATAAATATAGAAGGCTAAAGCATATTGCGTTAAGCATTGCACTCCTGATTTAGTTAATTTATTGTGCATTTTTATTTTTTCTTGTCTTAAATACATATTTAAAGGAATCTTATTAACATTTACTACTCTTGCTATTTCTCCTTTGCTTATTCCTTTTACCATCGCAGTATAAAAAACTCCTTTATCTTTGATACTATTTCGTATCTTATCATCTTCTTCTTTTTCTTCTTTTATATTTTCAAATATTCCTTGCTCTGATAAGATCAATTTAACCAAATCCAAATTATAGGTAATTGTATGCGATTTAACTTCGCCATTACTAAGCAGTTCTTTAACTGTCCTTTTATTAACAAAAAATTCAATAAAATAAGGAGAATTATTAATTATTTCAACAAGCATATTTCTTATTTTACCTTCTTGCAGATTCAGAATAGATTTATCTAAATTTAATCTTTTTAAAAATCTAAATAAAACTTCATCAACAATCACATCACTAATGATAGTATCCGTTTTTTCAACGTTATAATTTTTGAGTTTATTTTTTACTCTTTCTACTTCATTTTTAAATAAATTAATAGATTCCTCTTGAAATTTAGACATAACAAAAGTACTTTTTCCCCTATAATTGGTATCAATACACATCTTCTTTATGATTTTATTAGATTTCATCTCTTCATAAATAAATTTTATTTTTTCTTCGCTTATATTTACAATATCATCAACCGAACAGTCAAAAACGCTCAAATAAAATTTCAATCCTCTTTTGGATAATCTGTTTACACCCTTACTTGCTAAAATTTCTATCAGTCTATGTCTTTCAGCACTTGTTTTAATACTAATGTGATTATAATCAACATTAATAACATGTGCAATTTGTTCTGCGCTATAACCATAAATATACATAGCACCTAAAACACCATATTTAGTTATTTTATATCTAAGATCTTTATTATCTTCTAGTGAACTGCTTTCAATATCATATATACCTTTTTCCGCTAATTTAATTTTCACTTTTGCCCATTGTTCATATGTTTTTAATGATATTGCTTGTGTTGTCATATTTCCTTCACTTGCTTTTACACTTAACTTTGTTTGTCTTATAAATCTTTCTAATAATAAAGGATCATTATTAATTTCTTTTAATAGTGTTGATCTATATGCGGCATTATATTGATTAAGTACCTTTTCCAATGCTAAGGATTTTTTATTATCTTTAATACCTCGAGCATATTTAAAAAATGAATCTTCCAATTTGTTATAAATTAGCTCTAAATAGTCTTCTTTGTATTTAGCAATCTGATAAATATCTTCTCCAAAAAAATCAGTGATAATCTCTTGTACGATATCATTATCAAGTTGATAACTATATTTATCAAATATCTTAGAAATAAGTTTATAGATAACTTTTACTTCTCTTTCCCCAAAGATATACTTTCTATCCAAAATTGCATCTCTATTGCTTGTTATAATTTCATCTAATCTAGGTTGCTTAATATTCATCTTATCACCATTCCTAGTTTATTTTAACATGATAAACTTATTGCTTCAAGGGCAAAATTTCTTTTAAAAAAGATGCCGAAGCATCTTTATTAATCTAAATTATAGAAAGCTGATTTTCCAGCATATTGAGCAGAATCACCTAAATCATCTTCAATTCTTAATAATTCATTATATTTAGCAATTCTATCAGTTCTTGCTAAACTACCAGTCTTAATTTGTCCTGCATTAAATCCTACAACAACATGAGATATAGTAACATCTTCTGTTTCTCCAGATCTATGTGATACTACTGGAGTATATCCTGCTTTTTTAGCCATTTCCATTGCATCAAAAGTTTCAGTTAATGTTCCAATTTGATTTAGTTTAATTAATACTGAGTTAGCAACTTTCTTTTGAATTCCTTCTTTTACAATTGCAGGGTTAGTAACAAATAAATCATCACCAACAAGTTGAACTCTATCACCTAATAATTCAGTGATTAATTTCCATCCATCCCAATCAAATTCATCTAATCCATCTTCGATTGAAATTATTGGATATTTACCTACTAAATAATCATAGTATTCTACTAATTCTGATGGTAATAACTTTTTCCCGTCAATTTTATATGTATTTGTAGCTTCTTCATATAATTCACTAGCAGCAACATCAAGAGCTAACTTAACGTCTACTCCTGGAACATATCCAGCACTTGTAATTGCTTCCATAATACACTTTAATGCTTCTTCGTTATTTTCTAATTTAGGAGCAAATCCACCTTCATCACCTACTGTAGTAGCCAATCCTTTATTTTTTAATACATTCTTTAAATGATGATAAATTTCAGCACCCATTCTTAATGCCTCTTTAAATGATTTAGCACCAACTGGCATTATCATAAACTCTTGAATATCAGTAGAGAAGTTAGCATGTGCTCCACCATTCATAATATTCATCATTGGAGTTGGTAATACTTTCGCATTGAATCCACCTAAATAACGATATAAAGGCATACCATAATAATCAGCTGCAGCATGTGCACACGCCAATGAAACACCTAATGTAGCATTAGCACCTAACTTAGATTTGTTACTAGTACCATCTAAATTAATTAATAGATTATCAATCGCAACTTGATCTGTAACGCACATTCCTACAAGCTTTGATTTAATTACCTTGTTAACATTTTCAACTGCTTTTAGAACACCTTTTCCAAGATATCTAGCTTTATCTCCATCTCTTAATTCTACTGCTTCCTTTTCTCCAGTTGAAGCGCCACTTGGAACTATTGCTCTACCTTTTGCACCACTTACTGTAGTAACCTCTACTTCTACAGTTGGATTTCCTCTAGAGTCTAAAACTTCTCTTGCATAAACATTTACTATTTTGCTCATATTTTTCACCTTTACCCTTATATCTTATACATCTACCATTAATGTATCATTTTTATTTTCATTTAGCAATTAAAGAGCCCTTAAGATTTAAAAACATCATATTTTTAATATATTAAAAATTATAATAGGACTTTCTTTTACCAACATTATAAAAAACACCTATCATCTGACAGGTGTTTTAATTATTATTCATAATCAGTTAAATCAGGAAAATCAATATCTTTGCTTGAGTAACTAATTTCTAAAGTTGTATCTTTTTGAGCGTCTATTTTAACATTTCTCAATCTACCTTTAAGATCATATTTAATTTCATATTCTACATCATCTTTTTTATAAGAATATCCAATTCCTATAACATAGAAAGGAGAGAATGAAAATGCAATATAAGTTTTTGATTTTTCGTTTAAAGTAAATAAGCCATCAACACCGCTAAGCGCTCTTCCAAGTGAAGGATATTGACTTATAAAATAATTATAGCTCATGCTTTCTACAGACTTTATTCCATCTTCTTCTTTATACAAATAACCATCTGCATAATAATATGTAATTTCTTTATCTTCAACTTCACATACCGTTTTCACGTTCACACTACCATCTGCCTCAACATAATATTGAGCTTCAAAAGATTCACAATTGTCTACATTTTCACCTTTAACTTGGATTCCTGTATGTATTTTAAGCCCATTATATGTATATACCAGTTTAGCTTCAGACATTTGTACCATTTCTTCATATTTTTCTTTTTCATATGTAAACATAAGTGCCCCATAGGATGATTTAAAAGCAAAGATATTGAAAAACACGCTAAATACTAATGCTATAAACATAAGTACTATTAAAGTAATTTTTAAACCTTTTTTCATTACCTATCCCTCCAATACAAAATCATCGAATTTAGGGAAACTTAAAGCAGTTTCTTTCTTTTTAACCTCTAAATAATCCCCATTTTCATAAGAAATTTTCTCTAAACAATCCTTACCATTAACTTCATATTCAACAACTGTTTTTGTTTCCTTTTCTTTTTGTTCAAGTTTAATATTTTTTCTTAACTCAAACTGAGAAAAATCAACTTTAAGCCTTGTCTTATAAGTTAGATAAGAATCACCACTTGAATATTCTTCTTGAATTAAATCATATGCACCAAGAATGAAGTTTTCCGTATAAGTTTCAATTATTTCATTTATATGGGTATTTTCATAAACTCTTTTTGTTTTAAGAGTATCTTTAACTGTATATTTATATCCGTCTCCAGGCATATATGAAACTTCTAATTGAGTACCTGCTTTATTATATTTTTTCTCAACTATCTTACATTGCATTGCTTCAAGATTTTGACAAAGAATTTGTCCTATAACATAATGTTCCTCATCTAATTTAGTTTTATAATTAAAATAATTTACATTTTCAAATTCTACTTCTGTTCTTGCTATTATTTTTTCTCTTCCTCTAGTATTATCTTTAAATACCATTCCATAATTTGTAGAAAGACCTAAAATAATACTAAGACTAACACTAAGTATAAAAGCCAACGTTAAGAACGCTATTGAAAAAGTTTTTAAATACTTCATATTAATACTCCTTTTTCCTTTCTATTAAAATATTGCCCGTCATTTCTTCTGGAACTCCATATCCCATAAGTTCTAACAAAGTCGGAGCTATATCTGATAGTTTTCCTCTTTCGACACTAAATTTCACCTTTCCATCAGTAATTAAAAACGGAACTGGACTTGTTGTGTGACTTGTAACTAAATTGTTATTTTCATCGTATACTATATCAGCATTTCCATGATCAGCAGTAAGTAACATTACTCCACCAACATGTTCATTTGCATGATATATTCTACCAACACATTCATCTACTGCCTCTACAGCTTTCACTATAGAATCAAATACTGCAGTGTGACCTACCATATCACAATTTGCAAAGTTAACAATAATTACATCATACTTTTCTTCTTCAATTGCCTCTACTAATTTATCCGTAACTTCATATATAGACATTTCAGGTTTTAAATCATATGTAGCTACTTTTGGGGAATTAATTAAAATTCTATCGCACATATTCAATTCTGGTTGCTCAACACCATCATGATTTTTTGTTCCATCTAAGAAGAAAGTAACATGTGGATATTTTTCAGTTTCTGCTATACGAAGCTGAGTATGATTATTATTTGCTAAATATTCTCCTATTGTGTTCTTTAAATCATCTAATTTAAACGCAATATGACCATGCACGGAATCAGCGTATTTCATCATACATGTATAATCTAAATTAGATATTTTTATTTCGGGAACTAGTTTATCTTGATAAAAATATGGATTAGTAAATAAAGTTGATAATTGAATTGCTCTATCTGGTCTAAAATTTAAGAAAATTATACCATCATTATCAGCTATTCCCTCTTTTATTTCTTTATTGAATGCAGGAATAATAAATTCATCGCTATCATCAAATCCTATTGATGGTAAATCAGAATATTGGGCTTTAACATAGTCCATCGGATTGATAAAACTATTTCCTTCTAAATTAACCATTGCTTTATAGGCTTTATATGTTCTATCAATATTTGTATCTCTGTCCATTGAGTAATATCTACCGGAAATTGAAGCGACAACTCCTATTCCTAATTCTTTTATCTTCTCTTCTAGTTTAGGATAAAACTCTAAGAACCCATGTTTGTCAACATCTCTTCCATCTAAAAATAAATGTAATCTTAAATCTTTTACATTTTCTTTTTTTGCCATTTCCATCATTGCAAATAAATGATTCATATGAGAGTGTACACCACCATCACTAAATAATATAAATAAATTTAATTTAGAATCATTTTTATTCACATGCTTAATTGTATGTAATAGTTGTTCGTTAGTATAAAAAGTTCCATCTTCTATCTCTTTGTTTATAAGGGTTAAAGATTGATAAACTATTCTTCCTGCTCCTATGTTCATATGTCCTACTTCACTATTTCCCATTTGACCATCAGGTAAACCTACTGGTTCACCACTAGCATCAAGCAAGATATGTGGATATTGTTTCATTAAATGATCAATATTTGGTGTGTTACTAGCTTTAATTGCATTTCCTTGTTCTTCTTCTCTTATACCATATCCATCCATGATACAAAGAATTGCATGCTTATAACTCATACTTATTCCTCAATACTTTCAATCATTTCAATAAATGAACTAGCTTCTAAAGATGCTCCTCCAACTAAAGCTCCATCAATATTTTCATCATCCAAATATTCTTTAATATTGTTAGGTTTTACACTTCCCCCATACAACATATAAACTCCACTTGATACATCTTCACCATATTTTTCTTTAATTACTTCAATAATATATCCACACATTTCACTAGCAATTTCTTTACTAGCGTTTTTACCTGTTCCAATTGACCAAACTGGTTCATAAGCAATTGTTAAATTAGATATATAATCTTCACTTAGTCCTTCTAATCCTTGTAAAACCTGTTTCTTTAAAACATCTTTAGTTTTACCTTCCTCATATTCTTTTAAAGTTTCTCCAACACAATAAACAGCATTCATTTGGTGTGCTTCTAAGGCTTTAAGTTTTAAATTACAAGTATTATTAGTTTCATTGAAATATTGTCTTCTTTCGCTATGTCCTACTAAAGATCCCATAACTCCTATTTCTTCTAACATAGGAATTGAAACTTCTCCAGTAAAAGCACCCTTCTCTTCATAATGTACATTTTGAGCGAAAGTTAAAAGACTACCCCCTAATTTTTTTAAGATTGGCAAACATAAATATCCAGGTGCAATACCAAGAATTATATTTTTCTTTTCAACTTCATTTGCTTTTTCTCTTACAACATTAGCAAACTCAATTGCTTGTTGCATAGTTTTATTCATCTTCCAGTTACCAATTAATATTTTTCTTTTCATTTTTCTCCCCTACTTATCTTGAATTATTTCTATACCTGGTAATACACCATTATTTTCAATCATTTCTAGTGATGCTCCCCCACCAGTAGAAACATGTGAAAATTTATCTTTATATCCAAATTCTTTACTAGCAGCAGCACTGTCCCCACCACCAATAACACTAAAGGCATTATCTAGTGAGGCAATATAAGCACATACACTCTTAGTACCATTGCTAAACCTAGAATCTTCAAATACTCCCATTGGACCGTTCCAGAAGATAACTTTTGCATCACTTAATACACTTTTATATAATTCGATAGTTTCTTCTCCAATATCAAGTCCCATAAACCCATCTTCAATTTCACCCTTACATAGTTTAATCTCATTTGGATTCTCAAAATCATCAGCACATACATGATCAACTGGTAAAACTATTTTTCCATTTGCCTTTTCTAAACAATTTTTAGCAAAATCTAATTGATCTTGTTCAACTCTACTCTTACCAATGTTAATTCCTTTACTTGCTAAGAAGGTATACGCCATTGCTCCACCAATAATAATTTTATCTACTTTTTCAAGTAAAGACTCTATTACTTTTATCTTATCACTTACTTTAGCTCCACCTAAAACCGCTACATAAGGATGTTCTTTTGCTTCAACACACTTACTTAATGAATCTACTTCTTTTTCCATTAAAAAGCCTAACGCTGTTTCTTTACCTTCATTAGTTAAAATCTCTGCTACACCATAAGTAGAACTGTGACTTCTATGAGCGCTACCAAATGCATCCATAACAAATACATCTTTATTTTTTGCCAATTCTTTAGCTAGTTCAGGATCATTTTTAGTTTCTCCTTTTATATATCTAGTGTTTTGAATAAGCATTACTTCTCCCTGTTTTAAGCTAGCCCATGTGTTATCAACTTTTTCTCCATAGACTTCATCAACATAAGTTACTTTTTTACCTAAAAGTTCTTCTAACTTACTGACAACAAATTTCATATCATTTTTAGCTTTGTCAAGAGGAGTTTTTTCAGGATCCTTAAAATCTATCTTTCCTAAATGTGAACATAGACACACTTTAGCTCCATTGTCTAATAAGTAATTTATTGTAGGTAAAGCCTCTTTAATTCTATTATCATCTTTAACTTTTCCTTCTTTTAAAGGTACGTTGAAATCTACTCTAACAAGTACTCCTTTACCCTTAAAATCTATATCTTTTATTGTTTTCTTCATTTATATTCTCCTTTTAAAAAAAGTACCCTTGTGGGTACTTATTTATTATTTTAAGTTAAGTACTTCAGCAAGTTTATTAGCAATTCTTATATATTGGCAAGTATATGAGAATTCATTATCATACCATGCTACAACTTTAACATATTGTTTTCCTTCTGGATTAGTTAATACTACTGTTTGAGTAGCATCAAACAATGAACCGTTTTCAAGTCCAATAATGTCGCTAGAAACGATAGGTTCTTCTGTATAACCTAAAACGTCCTTTAGTGTAGTTTCACTTGCTTTTTTCATAGCAGCATTAATTTCTTCTTTAGTAACTTCTTTCTTTAAAGTTAAAGTTAAATCTACCAAAGACCCATCAATTACAGGAACTCTTATAGCTCCACCTTGTAATTTTCCTTTTAATGCAGGAATAACTAAGTGTAGTGCTTTAGCAGCACCTGTGCTTGTAGGAATTATATTAGCAGCACTTGCTCTTCCTCTTCTGAAATCTTTTTCTTTTACTAAATCTAGAGTAGTTTGATCATTTGTATAAGCGTGAACTGTAGTCATAAATCCACCCTCTACTCCAAAGTTATCTTCTAATACTTTCATAACAGGCGCTAAACAGTTAGTAGTACAACTTGCTCCTGAAATTACAGCCATATCTTTAGTTAATTCATTATCATTTACTCCATAAACAAATGTAGGAGTTTCGCTATCTGCAGGAGCACTAATTACTACACCTTTAACTCCACCAACGTTGATATGAACACTAGCATCGGCTTTACCTTTGAATCTACCAGTACACTCAAGTACTAACTCTGCACCATAGTCACTCCATTTAATATTATTAGGATCTTTTTCTCCTATTACTGGAATCTTTCTTCCATCAAAAATTATGTTTTTTTCATCTGATTCGATAGTGTGTCCCTTGAATTGCTTTTGAGCACTATCATATTTTAATAAGTAAGCTAAGTTCTTAGCACTTGATAAGTCATTGATAGCTACAACTTCAAATTCTCCTGTTTCTACACCTCTTCTGAACGCTAAACGTCCAATTCTTCCAAATCCATTAATTGCAATTTTAACTGCCATATTAATTTCCCCCTTATAATTTCATTATAACCACTTTTAGAGATTACATCAATTTTAGAGGTAATAATTTAATAATATTCTATTATTACGAGTAAGAAAAAAACGATGGAACCCATCGTTTTAATTTTCTATTCTTGACTACCAGCCATTTGTTTAATATATTCTAATTTTTCCTCATCATAATAAGCTTCACTGCCATAAATAGTAGCTAAAAGTTCATAAGCTTTCTTATTTCCACCTTCCATAGCTATATTTAACCAATACATAGCAGTTTGATAATCTTGTATTGACTCTTCATTTATATAAAGTTCACCAAGTTTTAATGCGCTATCTAAATGACCATCGGTAGCAGCACTAGTATATGCATTTACCGCGCTAGTAATATCTTTAATAGTGCCTATTCCCTTTTCATAACAATATCCTAAATTAAATTTAGCGTTAGTAACATTTCCTTCACTTGCTTTTTTAAACCAATAAACTCCTAGTTCCTTAGAAACTTTTACACCTTTACCATTAATATATGCGATTCCTAAATTACACATAGCACTATAATGATTCAAATCACTTGCTTTTGAGTAAAGTTCAAACGCTTTTTTATCATCTTTTACCACAATGTGTCCTGCAGAATACCATCTTGCTAATTTATAATAAGCTTCTGCATTAGCTAATTTCGCACATTTTTCTAATAGCATTAGTGCTTTATGTGAATCTGTTGACTCAATCCTACTAGCCAATAATAACATAGCATCAACATTTTCCCCATCACAAGCTAATTCTAAATAATACATTGCTCTATCTTCATCAGCATTTAATCCATAACCGTTAAAATACATCAACGCTAAATAGTAACTACTAGTAGCATCTCCTTGTTCACTAGCTTTATAAAAACATTCAAACGCTTTCTTGTAATCTAATTGAGCGATTTCTCCCTCATAACATAAGATACCTAATTCTCTTAAGCAATCAACATCATTTTGCCCTTTTAATAACCATTCAATTCGACGTAAATGATCTTCTTTTTCTAAATAAATTTGACTTAAGTAGTAACAAGCTTTATATGATCCTTGCGCATAAGCATTTTCATAACAATCAATGATAACTTGCTCATCACTACCCTTATCTTGATAACACTTAGCTAAATACGTATAAGATAATGAATGATCCATATCAGCAGATTTTTTAAATAAACCTATTGCTCTTTCTGTATCTTTACTAACTCCAAAGCCTTCTTTATAACACATACCAAGATTGAAAATAGCAACTACATTATCTTCTCTAGCAGCACTATTGTAATATTCAGCAGCAAGAGTAGGATTCTTTTCTACTCCAACTCCATTAGCGTAGCAATATCCAACATTAACCATTGCCTTTACATGACCATTATCGCTAGCTTTTTTAAACCACACAAATGCACTTTGGAAATCTTGATTAGTTCCCCAACCATGCTTAGCCATTAAAGCCAATTGATATAATGCATCTGGATTTTCGCTTGTTGCACTTGCTCTATAATATAAATCAAATGCTAATTTCATATCTTTTTCAGTTCCTAAACCATCTTTATACAAATTAGCTAATTTGATTAATGCTTCTGTATTTCCATAGGTGCTAGCTCTTGTGTACCACAAAACAGACTTTTGAAAGTCTTGTTTAATAAATATTCCATTAGCGTAATAATCTCCAATTTTAATTTGAGCTTCAATATGCCCATCATTAGCAGATTCTAAAAACCAACGAAAAGCCTCACGAAACTTTTCCTCTTTTTCAAAACTAATCCCAGCTAAATATTTAGATTCAGCGCCATTATTTTTTGCCACTCTTACAACTTCTTTTAATTCTTTATTCATTATCCATCATCTCCATATCTAAACTGCACTTATATTCTAAACTACACAAGCGATAATTTCAATAAGAATTTTATACAAAACATGTATAATTCTATAAAAAAAAACATTGAATCTCAACTTTTTTTATTTATTTTATAAATATTTCTTTTTTTAGTTATAAAAACAGGAAAAAATCCCATATTTATTAAAGAGGCGATACTATGATAATACCTACTGTTAGTCAAAATTTTGGAAATTCAGAAAAATCGATGGATATCTATTCTTTACTTTTAGATGAAAGAATTATCATCTTAAATGGCGAAATAGATGATAATTTGGCAATGAATGTTGTTGCACAACTTTTATATTTGTATAATAAAAATTCTAGTAAAGATATAAGTTTATACATCAATTCTCCCGGAGGGAGCATAAGTGCAGGTATGGCAATTTATGATACTATGAACTTTATAAAATGTGATGTTAGTACTATCGGAATAGGGATGTGCGCTAGTATGGGAGCTTTTTTACTTTCTAGTGGAGCAAAAGGAAAAAGATATGCCCTTAAAAATAGCGAAATCATGATACATCAACCCCTTGGTGGAGCCAAAGGCCAAGTAAGTGACATATCTATAGTTACTAAAAGATTATTATCAATCAAAGATAACATAAATAAAATATTATCCATCAATACAGGTAAAGAATTAAAGCAAATTGAATCCGATTGTGAACGCGACTATTATATGAATAGTGATGAAGCAAAAGACTATGGTTTAATCGATAAGATTATTGAATAGTCTTTTCTTTTTTATTCATAGTTTTAATAAAGAAGACAAAACCAATAACAATTGGCACAAAATAAGTAAGGGTTCTCCACACTAAAACTGTACTAACAAGATATGCTTGCTCAAATAAAGCGTTATAAACAAGTAAAAAACTAAACTCTATTGCGCCACTTGCTCCAGGAATTGGAATTATACTTCCTATATAATAGATAAGTTGCGACAACATAAAGCTATATAAAAACATTCCTAAATCAAATCCACTCTTAGAAATCAATAGATAGGAAATGTATGGAACACTACCCCAAATTAAATTTTTAACTATGTAGAAAAATAACACTAATATAGATTCTTTAAAATTTAATAAAAAATTTTTAATTACCTGTCTATATAAACTTAATTTTCCTTCTTGTTCTTTACAATATTTATCAACATCTGTAATTCTTTTTAACTTTAGTAAAACCCAAGAACTTCCTTTTATAAATAATGTTTGTAAAAAAGAGTTAAAAGCAACAAGTAAACAAATAACTAACATTAAAAAATTGTATATCAATCCAATTAATGCTACTAATCCCAAATCGACATGTATCTCCCCAAGAAATATCGTTATATCGTGACTATAACAAAAAAACATACAAACAGAACATGTTAAAATAGTATTTAAAACCCATATAAAATTACCTTCAATAAACGACGCTATAGCTTTATCTAGTTTTAACCCTGACTTAGTATAACAATAAACAATTGAAGGAGCATTCCCTAATTTTAAAGGTGTTATATTCGAAAATAACGCACCTGTACAATAAGAGCCTATCGCATCTATGTATTCAATATTTTCATCATTACTTTTTATTACTAATTTTGTTATATAGCCTTCAATTAGAATATTAGTTAAATATACTGTTAACAATATTAAAATACCCACAATACCAATATTTGTTATAGCCTTTAATTTTTCTTTGGGATTTTCTTTTAATAGATTAAAAACAGTAAGTGATGTTATTAATAAAATAACAATTATATCAATGATATATATTATTTTTTTCTTTTTATTCATCAATGTTACTCCTTTTTCTTATTGATTCATTTATTACAAATGAACATGAAAAAGCAAATTGCAAATTGTATCCTCCACACATACCATCACAATCTAAGACTTCTCCACCAATAAATATATTGCTATTATCTTTTAAAGATAAATCCGAATTAATTTGATTTAAATTAACTCCTCCAGAGACTACTTGAGCATTCTTTATCTCTTCCATTCCCTTAACATTAAATTCTATATTTGTTAAATCATTAATATTATATAAAGTAATATATTCCTCCATTTTAGGATGAACTAGTCCTAACAAATCATCACTATTAATATCTGAATATGAATCATGTAATAAATCTAGTACAATTTTATATTCATTATTTATATCCCTATTTATAATGCTAGACATATTAAAAATTACTATTCCACTTAATGAATTTTCTTTAAATAACACTTCTCCAGTTTCGTTATAAAAAAACTCGCCATTTTTAAATAGTTTAACTAAGCATTTAACCCTAACTCCCTCTAATAGTTTTAGATTTTCTTTAACTACAACAGGGACTAGGCTTGGTTTTAATTCTGTTATATTCAATCCATATTCTTTTAAATATGAATATGCATGTTCACTTCCTAAGTTACTAGCACTACTACCACTTGAACATACAACATAGTCAAAAGGTTCAACCTTATTATTATAGTGTACGTCAATTTGTTCATTATTTTTTTCTAATTTTACAACTTTACTATCTAATAATATTCTTGTTTTATTTAATCCTTTTTTTAATATGTTCAATAAACTAAGGCTGGACTCACTTAAAGGGTATGCTCTATTTTCATTATCAACTCTATAAGCTAAGCCAAGTGAAGTTAAATAATTTCTAAAATAATAACTATTATATTGATCTACTATTTTATTAGCAAAACCATTATTATATTTTCCTTTATAATTTCCAATATTAGTAAAATTACACTTACCATTACCACTAGCAAGTATCTTTTTTCCTAATTTATTGTTCTTTTCAAATAAAGTTACATCAAAATCATCTTTTAATAAATTAGCTAATAATATCCCACAAGCTCCCGCTCCTATAATAGCTACTCTTTTCAAAATCATCACCTACTTTAATTCATATTTTATTTTACACTTTCCTTTTTTATAGTCAATATTAGCATATCCACCATTTATAATAGGAAAATTCGGACTTACATGTCCAAAATCAGCATCAATTACTACAGGAATATTCATATCCTCAAGTTCACTATAATTCGCTTCCTTATAATTAACATCAAACATATCTTCTTTATTATTTGGTCTTCCAATTATTATAGCTTTAGCATATTTGAACCAACCGGCATGTTTAAGTTGCCATAAAGCTCTAGTTTGACCTAAAACGTTTAAATCACAACTCTCTATAAACCAAATAAATCCATCATTTTTATATTTTTCAATAAATTCATTAACTTTATCATATTTAGTTCCACACAATGTCACTAAGATATCCAAACATCCAGCTAAAACTCTTCCTTCTACATTAAAATTATCATGTTTAGAAAGAGTGCTCCAAACAGATTTTTCAGTCAAGTTATAACTATCTAGTTCTTGCCCTGGTATTTTTTTAGTAGACTCTATTTCATATTTAGAATAATTCTTAATCGTAGGGATATCTCCTTTCAATATAGAGTAAGTTTCCTTAACATTATCATACCATTTTTTCATTCCAAACTCGGGAAAACATATTCCATATATACTAGTTACATTTGCGATAGTAGTTAGAGTAAAAGTTAAAATGGTATTATCGCTATAACCTAAAAACCATTTAGGTTCTATTTTAGATATTTTTTCAAAATCAATATAATCTAAAATTTCACACATTAATTCTCCACCAGCTTCACTAATAACTACATCAATATTTTCATCTTCATACACTGACATAAATTCTTTAGCACGTACCTTAGCACTTGCACTTCTAGCTTTTTCCATTTTTCTAACACTTTCAGTCAGTACTACTTCATGCCCTTTTTTATTTAATTTTTTTATCGCATTATCTAATCTTGATATATATGGTTCAATCGTAGAACCAAAACTAGGAGCACATACTCCTATAGTACCTTTTTTTGTTAAACTTTTAGGATATCTCATATTTTTCCCTCCAAATATTTATTTACTCTTGCAGGTACATACTTTTTAACACTCTTATTATACTTCAATAGTTCTCGAACAAAGCTAGAACTTATAATTCCATACTTTCCTGCTCTAATATAGATAGTATCTATACCGATTAATTCCTCATTTATAGCAGCCAAATTTTCTTCATATTCATAATCCATCCCATTACGAACGCCCCTTACAAAATGAGTCGCACCAACAGATTTAGCACAATCGATTGTTAAACCAGAATAGGCAATAACTTCAACGTTAGATATTCCTTCATCTTTTAAAGATTCACTTATTATTTCTTTCATTTCGTCTTGTTTATAATATCTAGTTTTACCAGGATTAACACCAATACCCACATACACTTTATCAAACAAGTTAGAAGCTTCTTTTACTACATGCATATGTCCATTGGTGAAAGGATCAAAACTCCCTGCATAAAAACATATTTTCATCCTACATCTCTCCTTTTCATTTTATTTAGATTTCAATAGTATTTTTTTAAAACTATCTCAACTACATTTATTGAATCCCTTATGGCAATAATCAATGAAATAACCATGAATACCTTTCATCCCTTCAACTGTAATGAATCTAAAAGATATCAATTATTGCACCATTTAATATCAATGAAGGTAGTAGTACACATTTTGATCATAGTCCTTTCATATATAAACCTTGTATAAATGTTAAATACATTACTGCAATAATTTTATCATGATTCTTATTCATTTCATATTAATATCAATAAAATATTCCTTGCTAAAATTCATCTAGAAAATAAAAAAACCCCATTAGGGGATTTTCTTTTAAAATGGCGGAACAGGCGAGACTCGAACTCGCGCGCCAGTTTCCCGACCTATATCCTTAGCAGGGATACCTCTTCACCAACTTGAGTACTGTTCCAAATTAATGCTCTTAGATATTAGCATACTTAAGAGCACTTTTCAACATTTAGTTTTATTTATTTTTATTTAAATCATTAATAGCATCATTTAACATTTTTTTATGTTCTTTTAAGTATTCTTGATTAACATCTATACAGAAATCTCTGTAGTTTAATTCTATAAATAATACCGCTGGGAACATAGATACAAAGAATACTAATGAACTTATTAAATCTAATGTTGTAGGTGAATAAACTGGATTAAGTGATAAAAGTACATAAGTAAGAACAGTCAATCCTACTGGTAATAAGTACCATAAATGAACTAATGTAGACTTTAAATAGTATGCCCATCTTCTAGTATCTAATACTTTTTTAGTATGAGTTAATACACCTTCCATAGACTTTCCTTCTAAGTTAGTTAAACGCAAAAAACTAATATAAGGCAAAATAGCTCTACTTAATTTCACTATATAAAATGTAAGTAGTGACACTACAAGCGCTATTCCCTGACAAATCATAATACCTTTCATAATTGCTTCATTTTTAAGCATTGAATTTATTAAATCCACAGATGTAGGATTATCCCCTAAAGAATTCATTAATGCTTCAACTTCTCCTCCAAGTGCAAAATCCATTACTACACCGCCAACTAAATTAGTAGCAAAGAATGCAATAAATGCAAACAAAATTGCCTTTGCGTTAGTAGTAAAAAATATTTTTACATATGAAGCAAAATTTAAATAACCACATATCATACTAAGCTTAAATCCATCAATTAAAGTTTCTCCAGACGCAGGACCAAACCAAATAAAATGCTTGAATCCCATAATGAATGGAATATCTACAAAGATAAAAATAAGGATAGCTAATAAAGGAATAAAATATGCTACAACAAAAGTAACAAATAACATCAAACAAAATATTAATGATAATCCTAAATATTCTAACTTATTTTCCTTAAAAGATTTTCTTTTTAATGCTTCTTGAATTTTTTCTTCTATATTTAATTCAGGCATATCATCACCTCGTGCTCTTTAATTATTGCAAAAATATCTTCAAAATACAATTGTTAAGAGCCTTAAAGTGATTTTTAAACATAATAAAACTCCAAGTATTTTAGACTTGGAGTAATCTTAATTATTTATTCCATGAAACCTCAATACCATTAGCAATATCTAAATAAGTATTCACAGTTAAACTATCACCATAAATCACTACTTCTACATTGTTATAAATATAACTAACTTTATTATCCTCTAATATACCAAAACCATTAATAGTCATAACAAGTTCTCCGTTTGTATCTATGATTTCTAATTCACTATAACTACTACATACTCTTTCTAAAACAGTGAAATTACTATCTCCTGAATACACTAACATATGTAATTCTTCACCATCTATTTTAGTAGTTACATTATCTTTTAATTCAATATTTAAATCACTTCCTGTTAAAAGTAAAGGTAATTCAAATTCTTTTTCTTCTCCTCCACTAACAAGATTTTCTCTAGCAGCCACCATATTTTTATCCACATCAAAGTAATTCTCTTCAAAAGTAATTCCTGTTTCAACTTTAGTAAAAGTAACTTTTGCTAAAACTTCGTCTTTTTCATTATAAAGATTTACCCATAAAGGAATTAATTCATTACTAAATTTTATTTCTTGTTTTGAATATGCTGGTGAATTTTTAAATTCTATATCGCTTACCACTACAAAACCATCATCTAACTTTTCAATATCATAATCACCATTAAAGACATCTAATAAAGATTGATAAATATATGGCTTAGCGCTGTTAAGTGGCCAGCCAGATTTAAAATTATAAGCTTGATTTAAACTAGGAGTTAAGACATATACTCCCTCTTTATTTCTAAGCATAATTTGTTCTTGATTTATATTTGTATCATATAAACTAACTCTAAATAAATCATTCTCACCATCTTTTAAATAAGATACTTTTACGGTAAAGTTTCTTTTTTCTTCACCATTTATTAATTCCATATTTGCTTCTAAACTATAAGAATTTAAATTTTCTGTTACATTTTCTAGTTTGTCATTAATTGTTTCCTCACTAAAAAATATTTTCCACACTCCCAATCCAATTAATAATAATATTACAACTGAAATTATTATTTTTTTTACCATTATTTTCCCTTCCTTCTCTAATTAATACTTATGCTTTTAAAATAAAAAAAATGATGCATTATTTTAAAAAAACTACACATATTAATTATAAAGGGAGGTAAATTATGAATATTTTGCAAAAATCTTGTCTATTTTTTACAATAGTTGGTGCTATTAACTGGGGGCTTATTGGATTATTCAATTTTGATTTAGTTGCAACATTGTTTGGACCTATGTCTGTTGTATCTAGAGTAATCTATACAATCGTAGGTATAGCTGGTCTTGTAAATATCATTTTATTCTTTGTAGATTTAGATGATGTGACAGTGTTAGAAACACCAAGAGCAAACGCTCGTTAATTTAGACATTTACATAAAAATAAATAGACAAATAACATTTTATTATTTGTCTTTTTTATTATATTTTGGCTAAATTTCTATTTTTATACCTTTCATCATCACTAACTTCTTTAATCAATTTAACAAACTGAGGAATTTGTACTTTTTGATCTTCTACTCTTAATTCAACTTCCATTATTGCCATATTTTTCCAAAAAGGAAAAATATCAATTTCATAATAAATATCTTTGTACATTATACAATATCTAGATTTTTTTATTTGCTTATATTTAGAAACTTGTTTCATAAGCAATTCCAAATATTCATCTTATCCCTCCATTATACCATTACCTATAGACTTTTCAATTTCACTTTTGTCGAATATTGGTAGAAAAAAAGTAATGAATTAACTCATTCACTACTTTTTTTCTTTTCATTTAGTGTCTTATAAGTAACTAACGATTCACTATGATAATCATATATTTTTTGAGTAGCTTCTTCGATTGATTTAACAGTGAAACTATTTAAACTACTCTTCTTTTCATATCTTTCTATACTTTTTTCAAAATCATGTTCTAATAATACCAATTCTCTAGGTTTGCTAGAAACAATTTTACTTGCTACTACTGGTCTAGATAAAAATACAACATTTACAAAATCTTCCATTTTATCATCTAAAAGATTGGCTAGTATTCTTATTCTTTTTTCATTATTTTTCAAAGGATTTTCTAAGTGTATAAGCTTATCTCTTCTATATAGTAGCCACTTTTCATCACTAGTATCAGCACATAAATATCCATAATAACATTTACTAGTTATTACATAAATATATTTATTCCCGAACATAATATGCTCTATCTTAATAAATTTATCTTCTCTTACTTGGATAACAACATTACTAAGAAGTGGAAAATCATGATCTATAGCAAATTTTTTCAATTTAGACGATACTCTTTTATTTTTAAACAAACTTGATAATACATTAGCGATATCTTCAAAAAAGATAAATATCAAAGTTATTATTAAAAATCTAATAAAGAAGAATATAGTACTCCATAATGCTGCTTGCGATATCATAATTAAGCCTCCAATGCAGTCTCTAAAGCAATCTCCATCATAGTCTTAAATCCATTTTCTCTTTCAAGTGGTGTTGTTTCTTCTTTGCTTACTAAGCTATCACTTACGCTCATAATTGTTAATGCTTTTTTATTTAATCTACTAGCATTAATATATAAAGCATAACTTTCCATCTCTGCTGCTAGAACATTTAATTTAGACCATTTTTTCCAATAATCTCTATCCTCATCATAGAATATATCTGTAGTTAAAACATTACCAAAATGAGTTTTAACTGGATATTTTTTACTAACATAATCACAAATTCTAAGTAAACCAAAATCTGCACAAGCACTATAAGTACCATTTAAATTAAATTGACTAGCATAATTAGAGTTACTGCTAGCTGCAACTGCAACAACGATATCCCTAACATGCACATTTTCTTTATATGAACCACATGTACCAACTCTAATAATAGTATCCACATCATATACGCTATATAACTCATATGAATATATTCCCATTGATGGAACTCCCATTCCACTTCCCATAACACTTATTTCTTTACCTTTATAAGTACCTGTAAAACAATACATGTTTCTAACTTCATTAACTAGTTTTACATCACTTAGATAATTATCTGCAATATACTTGGCACGTAATGGATCTCCACACATTAAAACTACCTTCGCAATTTCTCCTACTTTTGCTTTATTGTGAGCTGTTGACATATTAAATATCCTCCTTTATATCTATAACTTTAGTTTTAGAAAAAACATCTGCTAAACTCTTTCTATCTTCTCTTACTACCATAATAATAAATGAAACAAAACTTGATATTCCAAGAGATACAGTCCTTACTAAAATTCTACAAATTGCTTCTCTAAAAAACAACACTTTATAATCTACATCTTTATCTTCTTCATCTACAACTTTAATTTTAAACACTTTTTTCCCTATTGTTTGTCCCTTAAAAAACATTGGTATCAAGATATAATAAAATAATAAGAACAAAGCATAAACTATACCAACTCTTAAAACTTTAATAATCATGTATGCGTTAATCGAAAAATCTTTAATTATAGCATACAATAATTGTGGCCACACACCAATAAGCAATAGAAACATAACCCAAAAAATAATTAAATTATCTAGAATAGTTGCCATAACTCTATGTCTAATCTTGGCTAATTTCATGCTTTCCCTCCTAACTAAAATAATGGTAATAAAAATGATGTAGCAATTCCAAAATAAATTAGAATCGCAATTGCATCAGCAATAGTAGTAACTAAAGGTCCGGCCATTAAAGCTGGATCTAGTTTTAATGCTTTTGCAATAATTGGTAATGTTGTAGCAATCATTTTTGCTACTATTACAACAGAGCAAATACTAATAGCTACCACTAAGAACACTTGATGAGTATTAACATCTACATTAACAATTCCTAATAATTGTTCTACCCATAACCATCCATAACATACTAAAGCTAAGGAAACTCCTACCATCATTCCCACTAAAATTTCTTTAAATAATGCCTTAAGAAAATCTTTTACTTCTATTGTTCCTAAAGATAATCCTCTTATTAACAAAGCTGTAGTTTGACTACCAGCGTTACCAGCTGTAGCGGTAATCATTGGCATGAAAGTAGCAAGACAAGCAACAGTAGCAATAGCTCCTTCTGCTTTACTTAAAATAATAGCACTAAAAGTAGTAGCAAATAATAATACAATTAACCACCCTATTCTTTTAGTAAACATTTTAAAAGCACTTACTTCAAAATATTCTTCATCAAGTGGAACCATAGTAGCCATCTTTTCAATATCCTCTGTTGCTTCTTCTTCGATAACATCGATAATATCATCAGCAGTAATAATACCTAGCATTTTATTATCTTTATTAGTCACCGCAATTGAACTTAAATCATACTTTTTAAATGTAGCAGCAACCTCTTCTTTATCATCATCAACACAAACACTAATAATATCTTTCTCCATAATTTCACTAATTAAAACATCATCTTCTGCAACAAGAATTTCTTTTAAAGAAATATAACCAATCAAATCTCTTTTAGAGTTAATAACGTAACTATAAGAAATAGTTTCTACTTCTTTTGCATATTCTCTAATCTTTTTTATAGCACTACTACAAGTATCGGTTTGCTTTAATTCAACATACTCTATATTCATCATTGTACCAGCACTATCTTCTCTATAACTTAGTAATTTATTAATATCTGAACGTAAACTTTTATCAATTGATCCTAATATTTTTCTTACGATATTAGCAGGCATGTCTTCAATTACATCGACAATTTCATCACTATATAACTCTTCTAAAATCTTTTTTAAATCTGCAACTTTTAGAGATTCAATAATCTCTTCTTGATAATCTTCATTTAAATATGTAAAAACATCTGCAGTCAAAGATGAAGGGACAGTAGTAAAAGAAAATATTGCTTTCTTTACTGGTAAACTTTCAAGTAATTCTGCTATATCAACACTATTATATTCATCAAATATCTTTCTAAGCGATTTTACATCTCTAGAATCTATTACCGTTAATAACCTTTCTAAAGTCAACTCTTCCATACAATCTCCTCCATTACATAATTATACTATAATTAAATAAAAATCGATTCGTTAGAGTTTATTTTTTATTAAAATTAAAAAATCCTCCTAAGAGGACTTATCTTTTTTTATTTTGTATAATTTCTTTTTCTAATATTTCTAAATTCATTTTAATTGCTTTCATGTCACTAGCAAACAACACTTTTTCTAATTCTTTGATATGTTTTTTAAAATCTTCATATGATTCATTCACTAACTTTAATCCTTCATCTATTTCACGATCAATTATCAATGTTAATCCATAATACATCTTTGCACTAATAGAACCGTTATTCATTCCTTGTTCATACTTATATTGAGCATATCCATACGCATCAAAATCGGTAATGATTGGTCTTTTACCCTCTAGTACTCTTTTTGCACTTTCCACTAAATCAGCAAATCCATAATATAATTCTCCTAGTAATGTTGGTGCCTCTTGACTTTTATAAAATACTGATATTGCAATTTTTTCACCTTTTTTAGTATCTCCTAATCTATCTTCTAAATCAGCTAAATCTAAATAGGCATCATAATACCCTTTACTTTTAGCGTTTTCAAAGCACTTTTTAGCTTTTTGATAAAACTTTTCTTTAGCTTCTAAATTTTTAGTATTCATACATAAATATCCATATGCTTTACCTTCTATTGAATCCAAAAATCCTCTAGCACTTTTAGAAAAATTTCTTTTAAATGCGTATCTTCTTTGAATTAATTCAATAGTCTTTATAACTTTAAGTGGAGAATTCTCTTGTAACGCTAAAGAAACAAAGGCAAAAGTTGGCATATTGCTAACTTTATCGCTTGTTATTTCTTCTTTACTAGGATTTCTTAATTTGATTTCGTTCTCTAACCTTGCAGTAAAGCCAGGTATTGCTACATCTAACGCTAAATCTTCATTGGTCAATTTCACTTTTTTCATGTACATCACCTGACTTAATTTTAATACAACTATATTCACATTTCAATTATTATTTTATTGTAAAGATTATATTTCTTTCTATTAACTCGTTACTCTTATTGGAAAAGAAAATATCCCGCTTAGCTTCCCTTATCACGATATCTAATATTTCTAAAAAATCATATTTATGATCCCATAAATAAAACGAATATGAACCCGGTATTGCATTTATTTCATTAACATACAATTTATCTTTATACAAATAATCTATCCTTATTACCCCACTACCATTAAATTCCTTATATATTCTTTTACTTGTTTCCTCTATTTCATTCTTTAATTTTTCATCTATCTTTTTAGAACTTTTTTTCCTTTTTTTATTAGCTAATCCTTTCTTTTTATTACCACTCAAATATTTTTCTTCAAAAGTAAATATTTCACTCTTCAATACCTCTTCAATCTTGCTAGTTTCAATAACGCCTCCATTATTTATCACGGATATATTATATTCACTAGAACCCTCTAAATAATCTTCTACAATAATTTCATCGTCTATCCTAAAAGCATATGAAATAGCCTTTTCTAATTCAATAAAATTATTAGCAATTGTAATCCCTAAAGACGATCCTAAATTATTAGGCTTAACTATGCATGGAAATGTGAAATCTTCTCCTTTATATTCATCACCTCTAGAAATCACTTTATATTTAACATTATTTATCCCTAATCCATCTAACACTTTTTTTGTCATAGCTTTATTTTGAGCCAACGAATAAAAAAGTGAATTATTTCCTACTATTGGAAATCCCTTAAACTTAAAATAACTTAGTACACTTCCATCTTCACATCCTTTTCCATGAACAATAGGAAAAATTAAATCAAAATAAGTCCTAGCTCCCTTTAAATAAAATCCTTTTTGAGTCTTTATAAAGTTAACTTTATTTTTCTTCTTTAAAATTTTCTTTCCTGATTTAAAATAATCCACACTCTGCATCTTCTTATCATAATAAAACTCATTATCCTTAGAAATATACACTGGAGTAACATCATACTTAATTTTTAAAGCCTCTATAACCTGAAAAGCACTTATAATACTTATTTCATGCTCTACACTTTTTCCACCAAACAGTACCACTATATTCATAAAAACATCCCCTTTAATTCAAATATATGTCTGGTAAGTCGTTTTCTATTAACACTATTTTTTCACTCTTTATTTTTTTTATATCCTCCATTGCCTCTTTAAAAGAATCTTTATAACTATACAATTGATAATTTACACTATTAAAATACTCTTTTATATGTTTACTGTTTTCACTAATCAAGTAAACATAGTCAACTTTCTTAATTATTTCTTTGGCAATCTCGATGCTTAATTGTTTATTATTATCTCCTTGTTCTATTATTCCTGGAGTAACAATTATTTTATATTTTTCTGATAAATTTAAAATTTCTAACGCCTCTTTAAATCCTTTAATATTACTATTATAAGAATCATCTAAAACTTCTATATTTTCGATAATTTTAGGTTCAAGTCGATGTTCTATAGGTTTTACATTTTTTATATTTTTTAAAATTTCTTCTATACTCATATCAAGCGCTAAACACACAGTGATAACACATAAAATATTTTCCACACTATGATATGAAACCAAATTAATACTAACTTTTGAAATATATTTATTTTTTATATACAACTCAAATTCACTTTTATTAGAAAAGAGTTTTATATTCTTAGCCATCACATCGCTATTTTCTTTAATTCCATATCTTAAAACATTCTTATTCCCATAGTCATAATTTCTTAATAAATCATTATCATTATTGATAATACCAATGCCTTTCGAGTCTAAACATTCTATAAGTTTTATCTTTTCTTTTAAAATGTTATCTTTGTTTTTAAATGACAAAAGATGTTGATTTCCAATTTCAGTTATAACAGCAATATTTGGTTTAACAATATTAATTAACTTATTCATTCCTCTTTTTCTATCTACACCATATTCACAAATAAAGTAATCATCATATTTATCCACATAATCATTAATACTCTTAGTAATTCCTACCCTATTATTATAGGATTTTGGAGTTTTAGAAACATTAAATTTATTAATCATCATATCATAAACAATATTCTTAACACTTGTTTTTCCACAACTCCCAGTAATTCCAATAACGAATTTATTTTTAATCTTTTTCTTTGCCTTTTTTAAAAACTTTATAAATACTATTTTTTCTATTAAAAGAGATAAACAATGTAATAACAATAAATATAAAAAAGGCACAATAAAAACATATTTTAAAACATCACAAACACACATAATAGACAATAATAGAAAATGAATCACTAGCACCCTTTTAATCCTAAAAGTATATTTTAATCTGATTGTTTGCCTAATTAAATACATTAATAAAGGGATAGTCAACGCTATATATAACAAATTCATTTTAATTACAAAAATTCCCAATAAAAAATATAAAAAATAAAGATATTCTTTTTTATTTTTCTTTAGATGATAAATATATTTATTAAATTCGTAATGATAAATCTGAATTATTGTATATTCTTTTAGAACCACAAAAGTAATAGTTAACATAAATAAAGCATTAGAGATAATATTCACGTTTCTTTTCATTCTCCTTTATGAAATTATTTATTTCCATAGAAACAATATTTCTATTATCTAAATATGCAAAATGATCTCCTTTAATAACTCTTAAACGGCTTTTTCTAACTTTTTTATTTATCCTTTTTGCTTTCTTATACTCCACTTTACAATCTTCTTTTGAATATATTAGTAATAATGGAATCTTAATTTCTTTTAATCTTTTATTATAATGGGTATTTACTACACTAATAAAGAATCCCTTCATTTCATCTTTAGTATTTTTATAATCATTACTTCCCATATAATTTTTAATTCTTAATAATTTTTTCAATTTATACAAATAAACTTTAAAATAATATTTTAATCCCCTTTTAGGTTTTAATAATGGTGAAGCAATCAATGTAATTCCTTTAATTTTCCCATATTTCAAATAATAATGTACGCCTACTTTTCCTCCAAAAGAATGTCCTATTACATATTTAGGTGTTAAATGTAATTTAAATAGTAAAAAATCATGTATTCTAGTACAATATTCATCTATATTTTTCTCATTATTATATTCGCTATTGCCAAATCCCGGCATATCTATGAAAACACACTTATATTTTTTAAAAAGATTCTCACTTATAGGATACATCATCTCTTTATTTTGTCCCCAACCATGCAAAAATAAAATTACAGGTCCTTCTCCTAAAATAAAATAATCTAGTTCAGGCAAATGAATCACCTCATACTAGATTATGTTATTTATTATATTTTGTGATGATTATAAACTTTCTAAATATTCAACTTTATTCTTAGCATTTTCCATAAATCGCATTTTCTCTTCTTTAGTTAAATAGTTATCTAAATAAACATCTTTATTTTTAAATTCTAGGGCTATATTAAAATTCCTAATAGATTTTTTTAAATCATATTTTGAACTTTCTTTATCCATATAAATTAAGCCTAAACAAATATAAGCTAAATAATTTTCCTCATCCCATTTTGTAGCATAAATCAAATCTTTTTCTGATTTACTTATCCTATCTTTTACACTCATTCCTATTATCTCACCATTTACAATATATTGATAAGACCTCAGTGCTAAAGCGTATGCTTTTAAAGTTCTATTTTTTGTTTGTTTTTCTAAGTAATCAACCCAATCATTTCCATCTTCAATATTAACTGATTTATGGCTTCCAGTATGACTATACGCAATATTTGTTTGCCCATAGAGTGCTTGAATGAGTATAATCATAGTTTCGGGATTATTATATGGTCTACTAGATAATTCATATAAAATCTCTCTAGCAAACTCTATGTAATCTCTTTTTTTATCTTTAATTATTTCATTATCAAAATCAAAGTTTTTAGCTATTAAAGTAGCAACTTTTTCGCCATATTTTTCTCTTGCTAGAGAATCTTGTTCTTTTTCGGCAGTGGAAAGCAATTCGTAATTTTCATTAAATTGTTTTAAATATTCAGGTGCTTTTTTTAATAGATTTTTTTCTATAAATAAATCATCATTAATTTTAGTAACTTTTTTCAATTTGTTTTTTGTATCTATCACAAAAATCACCTCATTAAAATTAGAATATCATAAATTATGCTCCATTTAATCAATATATACGATTTATTTTAAAAATTTAGAAAATACTAAGGACAATTATTTATTATTTTATATAATAAACTAAGAGGTGTTTTAGATGGAAAAAGTAGTTAATTACACATATTATGCAATATTGCAAGATGATAATAACTTAATTAAAAAAGATAAAATTTTTGTTCAGCATAATAATGCAAGATTACTATTTCCAATAAGTTTTGATAAAGAAACATTGGAAAAAAACTACAGCATATATAAAGAGATGCTCGAAGAAGGATTTATACATAGTCAAGAAATTAATAAATTATCATTTAACCTGTTAGAAATACATAAAAGTTTAACCTGTGATAATTGGAAAATTTTAATTGATTTTGCAAAAGAACATAATATCAATTTTAGAGTCAATATCAAAGAAGAATATACTCCCGAGGAAATGTCTAATTATATCCAATCTTTTATAAAAAAAGAAAATGGCATAGAAACATTTGTTTTTAAAAGAGAACAATTAGAAAACCCAGAAAATCCATTTCTAGAAGGTATAGAAAATGATGAAAATATTTTTAAAGATTCAAATGTAAATACTTGTTTTTATATTAACAATGAATTTAGAGATAATTTCAAGTCGCAAATTCATAAATCACTAGAAAGATTTAATGGCCAGATGACATTAAATTTACAAAGTGGTAAAAGTTTCGATAATGACGCTAAGGAAGAAGTGATTTGGAGGATTAATTACTTAAAAGAAAATTACCCTGATAAAAAAATTGATATCACTTTTTCGACTGCTAATAGATATTATCTTAAAGAGGAATTCATTAAAATTTTAGAAATCGAAGAATACATCAAAAATAACTATAATCCTGAATATGAGTTGCGATTTACAGGAAATAATAAATTTTACAATAAAGAACAAATAGTATCCGCTAATAGTAAAATTAATAGAACAGTAGATAAATTAAAACTTTCTAATTTATCACCATACGAAAAAGTAATGTTTATAACAAAATTATTAAATGAAAAAAAGTATTACAAATGTAAAAGTAATGATTCTCTTTCAAGAGATTTATATAGCATATTAAACACTAGAAATATTATCTGTACAGGATATGCTTATTTGATGGATGTAATCTTAAATGAATTAAATGATGAAAATATCAAATCTAAAAGTGAAACTATTATTCAAACTGATTATTTTAACCAAGAAGAATATCATGAAGTCAATTGTGTTTATATAAAAGATGAAAAATATGGCATTGAAGGATATTATAACTTAGATATTAATTTTTATGGGGAAAATTATAATCATTTTATGACTCCAGTAACAGATATCGATTCATTGTATGCGTCTCGATATAAATCTGTACTAAAAGCTACAGAAACAACAAGGGGAAATCTTGGTGATCAAACCATGCCAATTTATCCTAATAATGAAAGCTACTATACTATTTTTACTAAATTAAAAAATAGTAATAATTGGCAAGATAATGTATTAAATAGTACAAAACAATTTTTAAGTACCCCTATGGGAAATAAAATAGCAGACAATATGGGAATTACCATCAAAAAAGATTCAGACGCATTAAAAATCATTAATGAGATAATAGCTCAATCTCCCCCTATACCTATTGAATGCACACAAAAAGCATTAGAAGTAGTAAGTAAGTCATATTTAGGATTAAACAGTGCTCAAGCAGCAGAATATTCAAGAAATAAAATCGTAGAAAATATTTTTGATAGTTTGTTTTTACAAGAAAGAAAAAATTGTAAAAATTGTTTTGCTAAACTTAGTAAAGAAATTGAAGAAGAAAATCTAAATAAAAATAAGGTGTGTCACGATTCTAGACATATTTGAATATAATAACTATTTTATAAACTTTTTTAAGTTTAATTGATATAATAATAAAAAGGAGTGATGTGAGTGGAATCTATTTTAGAAATAATGCCCTGGATTTGGGGAGGCATATTTGTAGTGACTCTTGTTATAGAATTTGAAAGTTCTGATTTGGATGCTTTATGGTTTTCAATCGGTGCATTAGTATCGCTTATTGTGGATTTATTCTTCCCTGAATTAGGAATAGTATGGCAACTTCTAATATTCATTCTAACAACTGTTTTGTTACTATTCACTTTAGGACGTTGGGCTAAAAAGAAATTTAGGACAGAACATATTTCTACTAACGCGGATGCTTTAGTAGGTAAAGAAATTCTAATTTTAGAGGATTGTAGTGAATTTGATAAAGGTAGTGGGTCTGTAAATGATGTTGTATGGACAACTATTTGTCAATCAGGATATTCTTTAAAAAAAGGTGATCATGCAATTATAGTTGCAATTGAAGGTAATAAACTTATAGTAAAAAACAAGGAGGAAGAAAAAAATGTCTAATGTTGTTATTTTTATTTTAATAGCACTAGCTATATTTGTACTTATAATTATTTCAAAATCAATTGTTGTCGTTAAACAATCAACAGCTTATGTTATAGAAAGATTAGGAGCTTATAATAGAACTTTAGGAGTAGGATTACATGTTATTGTGCCATTCTTTGATAGAATAGCAAATAAAGTAACATTAAAAGAAACAGTAGAGGATTTTCCTCCTCAACCAGTTATCACAAAAGATAATGTTACAATGCAAATTGACACTGTTGTATATTTTCAAATAACAGATCCAAAATTATTTGCATATGGAGTTCATAATCCTATTAATGCATTAGCGAATCTGACTGCTACTACATTAAGAAACATCATTGGTGACTTGGAGTTAGATGAAACTCTAACAAGTAGAGATACTATTAATGGTAAAATGCGTTTAATCCTTGATGAAGCTACTGATCCTTGGGGTATTAAAGTTAATAGAGTGGAAGTTAAAAATATTCTTCCTCCTAGGGATATTCAAGATGCTATGGAAAAACAAATGAGAGCAGAAAGAGAAAGAAGAGAAGCTATTCTTAAAGCTGAAGGAGAAAAGAAAGCTGCAATCCTAACAGCAGAGGGTGAAAAAGAATCAACAATCCTTAGAGCAGAAGCTAAAAAACAAGCTGAAATTGCAGAAGCAGAAGGTAAAGCAGAAGCGCAAAAACTACTTGCAGATGCTCAAGCATACTCAATAGATGTAATTAATAAAGCTAATCCTAATATGGCTTATGTTACTTTAAAAGGTTATGAGTCTTTGGAAAAAGTTGCTAATGGACAATCTACAAAGCTTATTATCCCATCTAATTTACAAGAAAGTGCAAGTTTTATCTCTTCATTAGCAGAAGTTGCTACAACAAAAAAAGCTAAAGAAGAAAAAAAATAAGTAATAAAAAACTTAGATAATGTTATCTAAGTTTTTTTATTTTCTAGAATTAATTGGATCATATTTTATCATATAATCATGTAAGATATTCATTGTTAAAATATTAATATCTTTTAATGTTAATGTTCCTATATATTCTATGTTTTTTTCTATTTCTTTAATTGATTTATCTTTAGTAGTTTTATCTATTATTCCATCATAAAAATTGAATCCGTCTTCATAATTGTAATAGAACCTACCATGCATTATTGAGTTACGCAATTTATTAAAATCTATTTTGCAGTCTTTTAAATATTCTTTTACACTTTCTGGATCCATATATGTGAAAATACTAAATAAAATATTATTGGCAAGACAGGCTTCAAATCTTGATGGATACCCAAGATAATCTTGAATAGCTATTATATCTACAGGTTCTTCTTTTTCTATTTTACTATCGAAAACCTTATGCATAAATTCATTTCTAGTGATGTATTTATCTTTTAATATCGATAAGTAATTTATTGTCATACAACAATCTTTGATGGCGTTATTAGCATTGCATTTAAATGGGAATTTTAGTATAAAGAACGAGGGATCGTAAGGGTGTATTCCCATATTTATAGTAGCTTCATCTAATCCATCACTATTTTTAATTATACAATTATATAAGGCTTTCTTTTGAAGTTTATCCATTGGAATATCAACTTTAGCATTTGGATCAAAAGCATGTATATATTTATGGACATTAAAAGGATTAAGTTTCTTATTCAATACAGCATTACTTAACCTACTTGCATACATACTAATTCCTAAACTAGGAGGATTAATAGCATTAGTTAGGTATATATTAGCTAGGCTAACCAATTCATCAATATGTATTTTTAACTTGATTTCTTGAGATTTTAATTTTCTATGAATAATTACATTATCTTTATCATCCCACATCCAATTAGGAACTATATTTCCATCATCATTATGTGCAAAAGATTGTCTTATAATATCAAATAATTTTTTAGAATTAATTGTCTTTAAATTGCCATTTACATCAATATTAAATTTTAATTTAGAAAAATCCTTTTTACTCTTCTTTAATGATTCATCAAAATTATCATTTACTACCTCATACAAATAGACAAAATATTGCGTTATTAAAGACCTCATAGTCAATCTTTTCATATGAGTTAATAAGCTATAGTGTTGCTCTTTATAGTATTTATTTAAACTATCTGGCAAATGATTCATTAACTTAGTATTAGGCACATATTTCCATTCATATAAAGTATGATAAAAAAACAATTGAACTAATAAAGAATATCTATTTCCTTTCATAACTTCATTACTCATATTACCACTCCAACAATATTTTATTAGAGTTAGTTATGAGTGTCAATTATAATATTTTACTCACAATAATAGTATCTATGTAGACAACAACATTTTGTATAGATGCAGCAACTAAACAAGCTATTAATCTGTTTGAAAGAAAAGGTGATTATAGTGTTTCGTACTTGAGATATATCATACAAATTGCTCAAGAAAACATAGAGAAAGAGTTCAACTATCCAGTCAGTGAATACTCGGACTGGTATATAGTTAAGTGTAAGATGACTGATGAAGAAGCTAGACAGTCAGAGATGGAACACAGAGTATTTCAAATAACAGAGAATAGGAAGATAATCTCACTATTCACTGAAGAATTGAAAAAGAGAGAAGAGTTAACTATGGATGAAATCTATAATCATCTGAAAGATAAGTATTACTTGTGTGTTAGTAAAGATAAGAGTGAGAGTGACTCATATATGAAAGGTGTATATGTAGGCGTGGCACTAGCATATCAAGACATATGTCAGTTGCTTAAGATGGAGTTATGACATACAAGGAACAACTAAATGAGTTCAAGAGTCAAGATAGACTAAATCATGTAGAGATAGCAATAGCACTGGAAGTAGAATCATACTTTGAGAATGCAAGTGATGATCAATTTGAATCTATATGCAGTTACATCAAAAGAATCTACCATACTAAGAGCAGAAGCCAAAAAGTTAGCCCAAATAGCTGAAGCAGAAGGGCAAGCACAGGCTGAAAAAGCCATATACGAGGCACAAGCTTATGGTATTAAAATAGTCAACGAAGCCAACCCAGGAAATGCTTACTTAACGATAAAAGCCTATGAGGCACTGAAAAATCTAGCAGAGGGCCAATCGACTAAAATCATAGTTCCTTCTAATTTACAAGAACTGGCAGGCCTAATCACTTCTATAAAAGAAATCGCTGACGACAAAAATAAATAACACGCATGTAAAAACCTCCAAAGTAGAAAAATCTATCTGGAGGTTTTCTTGTGCGCTCCCACTTTAATTCGCATTTGAATTCTACAATGCGGTAAACAAGATCATAAGCGTACACATCTACTATACTTATAAATCTTTTGTTTTTATAGTAAAAGTTAGAATCTAAATTGTTTTATTTCTGCGTTTTTAAAACTTCTTAAATGATTATCATTATTAAAATCAACATCAATCTGTAAAAGCAAGTCTTCTAAAAACGTAGCATTGCAATTATGCGTTATGATTAATATACTATCAAACACGCAATTATTTTTTATGTCTATAAGAAAATCTTTTGTTCTATCATACGCACTTTGATAACTTTCCATACCACAAGATTCTGACCTGGAATATTTAAGTGTTTTTTCCTTTTCAGTCAAATCATATTTGCTTCTACCTGTAAAAATCCCTTGATCTATTTCAATAAGTCTTTTGTCTTTTATAACTTTTACATTATGAAATTTATTCATTATGTTTGCAGTTTGCACAGTTCTCATAAGTGGTGAGCAATAGATTATATCGAAATTAGTATTCTTATATTTTTCAGCGACCTCTTCTGTCAACGCTATTCCTTTTTTGCTTAGCCTATTATTAGTATGTCCTTGTGTAATACCTTTTTCATTCCAAATTGTTGTCCCATGTCTCATTATATACAATTTCATTTACACATCTCCTAAACACATCATTAATTCTTCTTATATACTTATTGTAAATCAGTTGATTGCATTTTTCAAGCAACTAAAAAAAGCAATTTGTTTTGTTTTTTACAAATTAATTGCATATTATGATGACAATATTGTAATTATCTGTAATTCCCTAGATAAATCCTTAAAAAGAAAAAACAAACCCTTTAATTTAAAAGAGTTCGCATATGACTTTCATGGTGCTCTTTACCAGAATTGAACTGATACTTAATCCTTACCATGGATTTGGTCTACCATTAACCTAAAAGAGCAAGTGTAATTATTATCTATTAAAAAACTATAGTTTTCAATAGTTTTAGTTACTTTTATACACCTACAAATTGCATATATAAAAAAGCCTTTATTGATAAGGCTTTTTTAATACTATTTCTCCACTAGATATTTTTCCCAATTTATCATCTTTTTTTATTAATAAGCAATTGTCTTCATCTATTCCTATAATTTCAATTAATATTTCTTTATCATTTTGTTTTAAATATGCTGTTTTATTCTTTAAATAATTATTTTCTTTAACTACTTGTAAATATGAATTATCATCATTTTTAAGTTTTTTTAACATATTAATAATTTTTGAGTATAATACTTTTTTTATATTATTTAAATTTTTCTTATCTTTAGTTTCCAAGAAAATTGAAGTGGCAGGAATCTCAAATTCGCTAGAATTAACATTTAATCCTATTCCAATAACTATAGCTTCAATATCATTTCCATTGGATATTCCCTCTAATAATATACCTGATATCTTTTTATCATTTACATATACGTCATTAGGCCACTTAATAGATACATTTACTACATTTAATTCTAATAATAATTCATAAACACAAACAGCACTAGCTAAAGATAAAGATGCATATCTGTTAATTATGCTTTTATCTTTAATAAGAACAGAAAAAAGGAGATCTTCTCCTTTTTTACTAATCCAAACACGATTATATCTTCCATGCCCTTTAAATTGGAAATCAGCACTAACAAAAGTTAAATTTTTTTCATTTGTATAATTATTCTTTAAATATATAGATGTAGAATCAATTTCACTAAAATGATACTCTTTCATCTCAATCACCTAATTATAAGAATAAAAGCATTAAGATACCTGCTGCTACTGCTGAACCTATAACACCAGCTACATTTGGTCCCATTGCGTGCATTAATAAGAAGTTGTCTGGATCTTCATCTTTTCCTATTTTATGTACTACACGAGCTGCCATTGGAACTGCAGATACTCCGGCAGCTCCAATCATTGGATTTACTTTTCCTTTGCTACATACACACATTAGTTTACCTACCAACACTCCACAAGCAGTAGAAATAGAAAAAGCAAAGATTCCTAAAGCGAATATCTTTAGAGTTCCTAAAGTCAAGAATGTTTCTGCAGTAGCAGTAGCACCTACACTTAATCCTAAAAGGATAGTAACTATATATAACATTGAATTAGATAATGTTTCTGTTATCTTTGGAACAACATTTGATTCCTTGATTAAATTTCCTAACATTAAACTTCCAATAAGTGGAGCACATGAAGGAACTAACAAAATAACTACTATTGCCACAATTATAGGAAATAAAATTCTCTCGCTTTTAGAAACTTCTCTAACTTGTTTCATCTTAATTTGTCTCTCTTTTTTGGTTGTTAAAAGTTTTATAACTGGAGGTTGAATCACTGGAACTAAAGCCATATATGAATATGCTGCTATAGATATTGCTCCTAATAATTCAGGCGCCATTTTAGAGGTAACCAAAATTGCAGTTGGGCCATCAGCTCCACCTATTATTCCTATTGAAGATGCTTCTAATGCATTAAAGCCTAATAATATAGCTCCCACAAAAGTGATAAAAATTCCAAGTTGTGCCGCTGCTCCAAGAAGCATTGTTTTCTTATTAGCAATTAATGGAGAAAAGTCTGTTGTTGCTCCAATACATAAAAATATTAAGCATGGATAAATACCAAACTTTACACCATAATATAAATATCCAAATAATCCTGAATATTGTGTTTCACTAACATTTACACCATTAATGCTAGTTTCTACAATAGTCTTTTTAAATAGTTCCTCTCCTGCTCCAGGTAAATTGACAAGTAACATAGAAAAGGCTATTGGTAACAATAAATATGGTTCAAATTTCTTTTTAATAGCTAAATATAGTAATACACAAGAAACAGCAATCATGATTAAATTTTTCCAACCACCATCACTAAAAAACATTGCTATTCCCGTTGATTCTATAAAGCCTTGAAAAATATCAATTAACTTATCCATAGTAATTACCTATTTTATTTTTATTAATACTTGATTAGCAGTAACCATTTGTCCTTTTTGAACTAACACTTCTACTACTTCTCCATCAACAGGTGCATTAACTTCATTCTCTAATTTCATTGCTTCAATTAGTAAAAGTACATCCCCTTTTTTTATTTTACTTCCTTTTTTTACTAAGACTTCAATAACATTTCCTTGAATCGGAGCTAAAATTTCCCTACCTTCAACATTATCTTTCTTTTCTTCTACTTTTTGCTCTTTTACTTCCTCTTTTTGAATACTACCTTTTACTTCTTCAACTGATTCAAGCAGAACATCAAAAGTTTTACCATTAATTTGAACTCTATATTTTTTCATTTTACTCCTCCTCTACTTTAGTGATACTTACTAATCTAGCGTGTTTCTTTGTTTCGTTATAATAATCAATTGATGCTACTATTGTGGCTACAGAAGCATCTTCATCTTCATCTAACAATTTATTTTCTATTCTTGGATTAATATATTTTCTTTTATTGATTTTAATAATAATATTTGAGAAAATACTCGCTACTGAAATAATCACAATTAATACAACAAATACTATCAAAATTGAAATAAGTGCAACAATCAAAGAATCTAATAACCCAAAAGTTCCATTCACAGGTGTATACATCTTAGTATCCTCCTATGCATCTATTTTTATAGTTTCTACAATTTTATCTTCTTCTCTTTTTTGCAAAAACTTAATAGCCACTTCATTAAACAAAGCTATACTTAAAACATCTTCATCTGTTTTAGCAATGCCTTTGTATTGTTTCTTTAATTCTTTGAATTCTGGTTTTAAATCATCCGCTGGTCTATATGTTATAACTTCGTCCTCACCAATTATTTTCTTCTTTATATCTTCATTAACAGGTGCAGGTGATTTTCCATATTTTCCATGTAAATATTCATTAATTTCTTTTGGAACCATTTTATATCTTTCTTTAGATAATACATTTAACACCGCTTGAGTTCCTACCATTTGTGAAAGTGGTGTTACTAAAGGTGGATATCCCATATCTTTTCTAACATTTGGTACTTCTTGTAATACTTCTCCTAATTTATCTAGAGCATTTTGTTGTTTCAATTGACTTATTAGATTAGATAACATTCCTCCAGGAACCTGATACTTTAAAATATTAGGATTACAAGTTAAAACTTTTGGATTTAATATGCCGTTTTCCAAATACTTTTGTTTTACCTTTTCTAGTTTACTTGCTGCAATATTTAGCATTTCTTCATTTAACTCAGGATCGTATTCAGTTCCTTTTAATGCATAATTTAAAGATTCTGTGCACGGTTGAGAAGTACCTCCAGATAAAGGAGATAATGCAGTATCTATAATATCTACTCCCGCTTGAATTGCGCGTAAATATGTCATTTCCATTAATCCACCTGTACAATGAGAATGTAATTCGATTGGTAGTTTTGTATTCTTTTTAATTTCACTAATCAAATTATATGCTACCTCAGGTAATAACACACCAGCCATATCTTTTATACACAAAGAATCAGCACCCATTTTTTCAACTTCTTTAGCTAATTGTACATAATATTCTATAGTATGCACTGGACTAGTAGTATAACTTAATGCAATTTGACATTCTCCACCATATTTTTTAGTAGATTCAACAGCACATTTTAAATTTCTTATATCGTTTAATGCATCAAATACCCTAACAATATCAATTCCATTTTTAATTGCTTTTTCCACAAATTTATCTACTACATCATCTGCATAATGACGATACCCTAATAAATTTTGGCCTCTAAGTAACATTTGTAATTTTGTTTTCTTACATACTTTTTTTACTTTTCTAAGTCTTTCCCATGGATCTTCATTTAAGAATCTCAAGCAAGAGTCAAATGTAGCTCCACCCCAGATTTCTATAGCGTAATAGCCCGCTTTATCAAGTTCACTTAAAGATAACAATACTTCATCAGTCGTCATTCTTGTAGCAAATAATGACTGATGTCCATCTCTTAAAGCTGTTTCTACAACTTTTACTTTCATGATTTCACCCCTATTTAATTTCTTTAATAGCTTTCTTTATAGAATTGATTGCAACAGAAGGTAATTTTTCTCTTCCTTCTAGACTTGTTAAATAATTTAATCTATCTTGCATACGTGCTTTCAAATTTTGACAATATTCTTTATCAGAAAAATCAGGTTCATATCCTTTTATTTTGTAGTATTGTAAATCAGAAAAATTACCAAATTTTACAAACTTAGCTTTGTTAGTAACAATATCTTCAATTAATCCTAAAGTAACTTGAGGAGTAACTTTAATGTCTTTAAAGAATCCTGTATTGATAATGTAACAATCCACATTTAAGTTATCAAATAACGATTTAAAAGATAAGAAATCTTTTTCAAGTGGATATAATCTAAAAGGATTAGCATATGGCACGATAACTAATTGATTAGGATCCATGCCTGGAATATATTCAGCAGTAGAGCGCTTTGTAGCTAAAGTTGCTCCCATTGCAGAAGCTAATGCAGAGTCAGTAACTTTTACAACTGGAGGTAATGAATTATCTTTCATAATCCAGAAAATAGCATCTGTAGGCTCATCAAACTTATATTCTCTATTAAGAGCAGCAAACTTCGATTTAACTGTTCTACCATTACCATTTAAAATATCTTCAGTTACTGGTACCACCTTACCATTTTCATCTATTGTAGCTCCGCAATTTTGAAGTGTTAAGAAATATTTGGATTGAGGATTAGTAAGTGGATAATCTTGAGTTTTATCATAATATGAAGGTTCTAACGAAATTGATGAACCATTTTTATTATTAATTACAAATGCATCATCATGTAAAACTGTAGTATCTAGTTTTCCACCGTGATTGCTTAAAGTGATTGTAGATTTACCAGAACCTGATAATCCAAATACTGATACAACTTTTTTACTTCCATCTTTAAAATTAAATCTCTTTTGCCCACCATGACAAGCTGTATAGCCCTCTCTATTAGCAATTGACCAACCTAGAGTCAATGTTCCTTTTTTATGTTCACCAAAATATCTCATACCTAGTAAACAAGCGCAATTATATTGAGAATCAAATAAAGCTAAACCGTCTTTATATTCTTCGTCATAATAATCAGGATCTGAATAAATATAAATATCTCCTTCTTCAATTACTCTAGACTTTTTATATATTTTCGTAGTAGCTTCATCCACTATTTGAAAGTTTAATAACCATGAATACAATGTATTTTCATATCCTTGTGGAATTAATAAATGAGCCTTAACCATAAACTCTTTGTCTAATCCAACATATGCAGTTGCATGATACATAGTTTTTCTACATCCCTTAAAAATGATTTCTCTAACTTGTCCTGCATACTTATCACGATTATCATCATCGACTAATCTTCTTAATCTTGCTTGACGTCCTGTAATAAATCCATCATTAAACAATAAAACTTTACTTCCTTCTTCTAGTCCTAGTTCTTTAGCGTTAACAACTTCTTGATCTGTAACTACAGTTCCAGGACAATTTTTTGCTAATTCATAAGCTTGCTTTAATGAAGTTACTTCAATTACATTATTACGATAAAATGCTGTTTCAATCGTAGATCTTAATCTACTATAAATTTTAGGACTGTTTAATCCTATTTCTTCTTTCTTTAATTTACTTCTAGTTGCCATATTATATCCCCCTATTATTAGCTATTTTAATTTATATAAATTAAAATCAATTTCATAATATCATTTACTTTTTAAAATCACAATAATACAAGAATTTATTATAAAAAGTATAAAAAAGAGGATTATTCAATCCTCTATCTATTATTTAGTTTCTGGTGAATACACTAGTGCTCTCATACTATTTAGAATTGCCAATAATGTCACTCCTACATCAGCAAATACTGCACTTAACATTCCCGTAATTCCTATTGTTCCTAATGCTAAAAATAATAGCTTTATTCCCGCTGATAAGATTATATTTTGCCATACTATTTTTTGAGTATATTTAGATATTTGTATAGCAATAGCAACTTTACTAGGATTATCGTCCACAAGTACAATGTCTGATACCTCAATACTATTTGGACTACCATTAATTCCCATACTAATACCAACATCTGCTAACATAAGTGAAGGTGAATCATTTAGTCCATCCCCAACATAACCTAGCATAATTTTTTTATTCTTTTTAGTGTCTTCAAGCCACTTAAATTTATCTTGTGGCAAAAGATTGCTATGACTATTATCTATTTCTAATTTATTAGCAATACTTGTCACACTTTCTTTATTATCACCAGATAAAAGTGCGCTTTTAACATTCATTTTCTTAAGTAAATCTATAGCATATTTAGATGAATGTTTTACACTATCTTTTAATTGTATTTCTCCACATTTCGCGTTATTTATAAATAACTCAACTGTAGTTACACTTAACTCTTTTGTTTTTCTCCCCACAAAGTATTTGTCTCTATTATATGTAAAATACACCCCTTCTCCTGAAACTTCTCTTACTCCATGAGCTCTTTCCAACTCTTTTTTATTATGAGCAACTATAGATTTTGCAAGAGGGTGCAACGAATATTGTTCTCCTAAAGAAGCAAGGTATAGAATATCTTCTTCTTGTAATTCTTCTTTAAATGATTTTACACATTCAATTTCAAACTTACCTGTAGTTAGTGTTCCTGTTTTATCAAAGACTACCATATCCAACTTACTACAAGCATCTAAGTAGTTACTTCCTTTTATTAAAATTCCATGCTTTGATGCATTGCCTATTCCTGAAAAATATGCAAGTGGAACAGAAATAGCAAATGCACACGGACATGATACGACTAAAAATATAAGACCCCTATATATTCCTATATTAATATCCTTAGTAACAAGTGAAACTATAATAAATACTATTAAAGCACATATAATAACTCCTAAAGTATACCATCTAGTAATCTTGGATATTAACGTTTCCGTCTTTGATTTTTTTTCACTTGCATGTTCAATTAAATCCACAATTCGATTAACAGCACTATCTTTATATTCGCTTGTAGCTATAATTTTTAATACCCCATCTAAAACTATACTTCCTGACATCACTTCGCTATTTTCTTTTGCTAATATAGGTAAACTTTCACCTGTTAAGCTTTGCATGTCCAGATTAGCACTACCAGATATTACCTTTCCATCAACAGGTACTCTTTCTCCTGGCTTAACAATTATCATATTTCCTTTTTTTACATCTTTTGGCTCTACTTTTATTTCTTTATCTCCTTGTAAAATCGTAGCAAATTCTGGTTGGAAATTTGTAAGTTTCTCTATAGACTTTCTAGACTTATCCACTGCTAAACTTTCAAAAATTTTACCTATAGAGTACAATCCTATAACCATAAAAGCTTCCATATTTTCTTTTAATAAAGTTGCTCCTATAACTGATATTGTTAGTAATAAATTTTCATTAATAATGCCCTTAATTAATAACTTAAAAGCCTTATAATATGTTTTATATCCTAACAATAAAATACTTGCTAAAAAACAAAGCCAATAAATAAACTTACTATTATCTAAAAAACAAGAAATAATCCCCAATATTAAACCTAAAACAATAATTACTATATCTATTATTAATTTAACATTCTTATCCGAAGTTTTGTTTTCCACAATATATTCTGCCTCTGGTTCAATTTGCTTAGTCAAACTTATAATATCTTTAAAACTTTTATCAACATTATCACTTTCAAAAGTTAAAGTTGATTTAAAAAAATCTATTGATGCATTATTAACACTGTTAAGCTTATTAATCTCATTTTCTAAAGTTTTAGCACAATTAGGACAATCTAATCCCTTAATCTTGACAATCTTTTTCATAATGCTTCTCCTTGATGTGTTCTAAGCTTATCTCAAAAACTTCTTTTACATGAAAATCACTTAATCTATAAAAAACTTCTTTTCCAATCTTATTACATTTAACTATATTCATATCTTTCAATTTTTTTAATTGGTGTGATACAGCAGACTTAGTCATATTAACTAATACACAAATATCGCAAACACACATTTCACTACAATCTAAAACATTAATAATTTTCATTCTGGTCGGATCACCCAAAACTTTATAAAAATTAGAAATATTAGTCAATGTAGCTTCATCTAATATCAGATTTTTAACTTTTTCCACTATATCATGATGCAAGATATCACAATCACATACCAATTCACTTCTAGACATACTACCACTCCTAAGTTGAATTGTTATTCAACTATCTATAGTATAATTGAATGAATATTCAATTGTAAATAAGGATGTAAAAAAATGTATAAAAAAAGCCCTTTTAAAAAAGGCCTTTTATTACATTATCCTATCGTTTGATTATTTCTTGTAAATAACTGTGAAATCTTCTTCTCCAAAGATAAGTTTTTTACCTTTGAATTCTCCAATTTCTTCCCATTCACCCTTTGGATTTTTTGAATATAATTTTTTCTTTTCAACTTTAGCTTCATACTCTTTAGATACACTAGTTCCAAATGCAGTTGTTTCAAATTTAACTTTATCTCCATCTAATACAATTTTAGTAGGCATAGCACTTATAGCAGCACACGCTACATTTCCAGCAGTACTACGTTCTTCCCCTTTTTCACATGTATATGTTTTAGTTTCTTCTCCTTCTTTAACTTCTACTGTATCAAATGTATATTCTCCATTTCTTACACATGAGCATCCAGTAAATGCTACTACACCAGCTAAAGCTAATGCACTTAATCCTAATTTCTTCATTCTTATCTTTCCTTTCATATAATTTTATTGTATCACTGCAAATTTAATACATCAATTTTTTAAATTTTTTATTAAACTTATTTAACTATTATCAATATGATAAGCAATATAATTTAATATTTCTAAATTAGAAGTATATGTATTATAGTTATCCTCGATAAAATAAGTGTATATATGTCTTTTTATTAATCTAATTCTATGACTATCCAATTCTATCTTACCTTTATCTTTATTAGGAATCCTTGCGATTCTTCGTTTACTAATTGATCTAATAGCATCTAATTTCAAATATGAATTAATAGGATGATCATCATTTAAACCTTTTATAACCCCTAAATTTAAACATAAAGGTGAATTATAAGAATTTCTACTGGTAAGAGGAATAACTACCACATTTCCTAAATCTATTTGCCATACCAAAGCATAATGTCCCTTTGTAAAGATATCACTTAATTCATTACCAATATTGATTCCAAATTCAACCCAGATAATATCTCCTCTCTTTAAATCATCTGGTTGAGCATTATATCCATATTTTAAAACACTATCCTTAAAATATATTGTTTTTTTATCTAGCCACAGAAGATATTGCATTGCTAAATTATGATCTATATTATTAAGATTCTTCTTGATATTTTTTAATAAAAAATCTTTATTAAGCATTTAAATCACCTAATAAAGATTATGCAAATATTAGTTATTAAATTTATATTTTTTCTCCATATAAATCATGCTCAGTTGCATCATTTATCTTTACATTCACTAAACTTCCTCGTTCTAATTTTTCACTAGAAGTAAAATAAACATAACCATCTATATTATCTGGAGCACTCATATAAGAAAATCCTCTATATATCTTCTTTAATGGATTGTATAAATCTACTCTTACTTCGTACTCTTTTCCTATTCTTTTTTTATTTAACTCTAATGAGATTCTTTCTTGTAGTAACATTAACTTTTCTAATCTTTCTTCCTTAATTTCTTCTTTTATTTGTTCTTTTTCGTATGCTTTAGTATTTTCTTCTCTAGAATAGGCAAACGCTCCTAACAAATCAAAAGGATACTCTTTTATAAATTCCATCAATTCATTAAATTCTACTTCAGTTTCGCTAGGATATCCAACAATAAATGTGGTTCTTATAACTACATCTTTAACCTTGTTTCTAATCTTATTAATTAATTTTATTACATGTTCTTTATTTCCTCTACGATTCATATCTAACAATAATCTATCGTTAATATGTTGTAATGGTAAATCAAAATAAGGAATTAATCTCTTTTCTTTACTAAATAAATCTATCAATTCATCACTCACTTCATCGGGATATAGATATAGTAATCTAACATTTCTTACCCCTTCAATTTTTAATATATCTTCAATTAAATTATGAATTCTATAGTCATCATATAAATCATATCCATATGCTGTAGTATCTTGTGCAATTAAAACAATCTCATTTCTTCCATTAATTAAAGAATTTTTAACCTCTTTAAAAACATCTTCTTTCTTATAACTAACTAATGTTCCTCTTATTAAGGGAATAGCACAATAAGAGCAATTATTTTTACATCCTTCGCCTATTTTAACATAAGAAAAATATGAATTAGTTAAATATAATTTATCAACATTATTAAAATCATTATCTAATTTAATATCTAATAAATTTTCTAAAACAATCTTTATTTTTTTATACTCTTTGATTGGAACTATTGCATCAATCTTGTCACCATATTCTTTTTCTAATCTTTCTTTATATCTTTGAGCAAAACATCCACAAATTAATATTTTAGCATTATCTTTCTTTTTATTATAACAATCTTCGATTGTAGTTAATGCCTCTTCTTTACTAGCTTCGATAAATCCACAAGTATTAATTATTATCAAATCACAATCTTTAATCCTGTTAGAAAAAATAATATTAGGGTTCTTTAAAACTCCTAATATATTTTCTGAATCTGTTAAGTTTTTACAACATCCTAACGAAATAACTCCTACTGTTTTCATTATTTATTTTCCCCATTGTTTTCTTTATCATCAATTGTCTTATCAACTAAATCGTCAATACTAATCTTATATACATCATCAAAATCATTAGTATTCATGTGTTTAATATGAACTATTTCTCCACTCTTTATATCTTCAATGACCTCTTTTTGTGGCACATAAGTTGAACCACTCTCTTTAAAGATAAACATATTTTTTCTTTTTCTTTTTTCTGCCATTTTTTTAGAAAAGTAGCCAACAGGTTTACTGTGTCTAGTTCTTTCTACTCCTCTACCTAGTAATAATCCTAAACAGAATAATAAAATAGCTGCCACAAATGGAAATATAGTATATCTAAATATATATTTTTCTAAATGTTCTGCAATATAGTAAGTTGAAACTATTAAACCGCCAATTATTAATGTAACAATTAGCATATCAATATAGTTCCAAAAAGTTTTACTTCTTCTCATTTAACTCACCTAAGAAGATTATAACACTATTTTAAACATAAATTAAAGATAATATATTTTCTAAATTAACGTTTATTTTTTATTTTAAAGGTTATTATTAGATAAATTGATAATAACCCTATTCCCACTAGAGATAAAATTAAAAAACATGTTCCTATATTTACAAAATGATCAAAGAAATAATAATTTAAATCAAATTCATCCCTAATTTGTGAAACAACTGGATTATAAGCATCTATTAAACTTTTATCTATTTCGTTTATTGTTCCATTCATAAATGAACTTTTCAATATACTATTACCATAAATTCCTGGATTAAATCCTAGTATACTTGCCATTACTTTAGGATATTGCGATAAAGGTGTGTACGCGCCAGATAGGAAACCATAACATGAAGAAACGAGTGTAGCAACTGTAGATATTCCTCCTTGTGATTTAATAAAACTAAATACTATACAAGCTAAAGTAGAACCGAATAAAGTTAATAACATTGTGCACAGAATAATTTTTATAACATCAAATATACTCATATACCAACCTACTATCGCTATATAAATTAAACCTATAGATAACACTATCATCATTATTAACATTGTAGAAAAGAAAGTTGCAATTAAATATGATAATTGTTTAATCCATCTAGGAGTTGGTGTTACATCTAAATCCATGTTAGCGTTAGTTAATTTATCATTTACCATTAACGTTGTACTACAAAAACTAATAGACACAGCACTTGTTGATATAATTGAAGAAATTAACCAGCTTGCCACGAAGCCTTCCTTTACACTATTTGATATGCTCACATTTAAAGGTTCTAATATAGATGCTAGTACAGATATATATGTGTTTTTTAAAAACAATACAAATAAAACAAGTAAAATAAACGGTGTTATAAGCGACATAAAAAATGTTGTTTTATCTTTAAAATATAATTTTATATTTCTTCTTGTTAAAGACATAAGTAAATTAATATTATTCATGATTATCACCTATTTTCTTTCCTGTAACATTTAAAAACACATCGTCCATACTTCCTTTATATATCTCAAAATCATCAAACAAATTAGGATTTTCTATGATTATGTTCTTGGCTTCAAGTGTATTTCTTATGCTAACTAGATAATATTCTGTTTCTTCTTTATATTTATAATTTTTAATAAATTTATAAAACTCTTCGCCTAAATTATCTTTATATATTTTTAAATAATCCTTAGCATATTTTTCTTTAAGCTTATTAGGTGTTCCAACAGTTAATATTTTTCCCTCATCAATTATTACAACCCTATCTGCCAGTGTTGCTTCTTCCATATAATGAGTAGTCAAAAATATAGTTAAATGATTATTTTTTCTTAACTTAGTTAAATATTTCCAAATTAATTTTCTTGTTTGCGGATCTAATCCTGTAGTAGGTTCATCTAATATTACAATTTTTGGGTTATGAATAAGTGCTCTTGCTAAATCTATCTTTCTTTTTTGACCTCCAGATAACTTATTTAATGGCCTTTTTAAAAATTCTACAAATTCTAAATCATGAGCTAATTCAATAATTTTATTTTTCAATATTTGATCCTCTAAATTATAAAGTTTTCCACGATAATATAAATTATCATATGCAGATAAATATTGATCTAATACTGAAGTTTGAAATACCACACCAACATCTTTTTTTACTTCTAGGGTATTTTCCATTACATCATTTCCATTAACATATATTTTTCCATCATCCATTGGTATAGTGCCTGTAATCATATTAATAGTAGTGCTCTTTCCCGCACCATTTATACCTAAAAAGGCAAAAAATTCCCCTTGTTTCACATCAAAAGAAATATTATCTACAGCCTTAACATCTTTATATGATTTTTTTAGATTCTCTACCACAATTATATTTTTCATTTACTATACCTCCTCATCAAAGCACAGTATTGATTCTTTAATAAACTTTCTATTTCCTGATCAGTAAAATTAACAAGTTCTGTATAAATCATAGTCGCTATACCATGAACATATATCCACATATTAAAATGAAAATCCTTTGCTTGCTCAAGTGTTAAACCAGTTTTTTCCATTGCAACTTTATACACATAATCAATAGTAGGATCTTCAATTATTTCTTTTCTTCTCCTCATAAATAGTAAATTAAATAAATTTTTCTTTTCTTTAGCAAATTTTATATAAGCAACTCCACTAGATAAATATTTTAAATCATGAGTTTTAGAGTTATTAATATATTCTTCATAAAATTCATATGCATATTTTATTAATTCGCTTTTTAATTCGTTCATATTTTTAAATTGATAATAAATAGGTTGAACTGAGCAATCCAAAGCAAGAGCTAAATTTCTAGCATTAATAGCATCCATTCCATTATTTTCTACAATTTCAAGTGCTTTATCTAAAATCACTTTTTTTGTTATTCTAGTTGATGGGGGCATAATATCCTTCTTTCTTATAACATTTGTTATATAACATACATTATGATACAAAAGTAAAAAAAGCAATTATTGATATAAAAAAAGTTCTAGAGAAATCTAGAACTCACTTTTATGTAGCCAAATGGTGGCTCAAGCCAGAATCGAACTGGCGACACAAGGATTTTCAGTCCTTTGCTCTACCAACTGAGCTATCGAGCCAAATGGCGGTCTTGACGAGGATCGAACTCGCGATCTTCTCCGTGACAGGGAGACATGTTAACCACTACACCACAAGACCTGGTTGCGGGGGAAGGATTTGAACCTACGACCTCCGGGTTATGAGCCCGGCAAGCTACCAGACTGCTCTACCCCGCGATGTATAA
>JAZKZZ010000016.1:0-2751 GCA_045612885.1 Bacilli bacterium
TAATACTTTCTCATATGATTAAGTCTTCTACATTGAGGATATACATATCTAGGTTTCTGTTCTCTCATTTTATGAAGGAATAATTTACCTATCCTAGAATCCTTATAAATAGAGAGTAATACTTCTTCAATACCAGCATCTTCCTTTACTTCTTCAGGTAATGTAATAATATGTCCTACATTAGTGGCTAACCTATGTTTACATAATAACTCCCCTGTTAAAGCAAAATAGAATACTAAAATATCTCCTTGTCTCTCTATCCTTATCCTATCTCCTTCATTAACTTTAGAAGCAGGTAGTTTATAAAGGTTATCCTTATACTCTACAGTATCATGGAAAACTGTATGTATAACTACATCTTCATTTTTCTTTTCCTTAACCTTTATTAACTTCTTATATTCCTTCTTAAATAACTCTCTAGGGCTCTTTTTAGTAGTTTCATTAATCATTCCATTACCTTCGCCATCTAACCAATCTAGAAACTCTGCATTTAATTGATCTATGCCATAATATACTCTTCCATCAAGAAACTGCCTCTTAATGAAATCTACACTCTTTTCTACTTTACCTTTAGTCTGTGGATCATAACCTTTACATACATAAACACTAAAACCTATCTCTTTAATGAACTCTTCAAACTCTTTTACAAATATAACATCACCTAAGTTCTCTGATACTACCATAGTTTTATCTTGGTCATAGACTAACATATTAGGCCTACCACCAAAATATCTAAAAGCATATCTATGAGCATCTATCGTGGTCTCACAAGTAAAAGGAGTAACAGAGAAATAAGCAAACTTCATCCTACTATAAGATAAAGTCATACAAAAGAAATAAATCCTAACATTCCTTCCATACATTGTTTTTAATACATACTGACCAAAATCCACTTGCCCTTCTTGTGCCTCTAACGTCTCTTCTCTTACCTTATACTTTCTCTCTGGTTTAACTAATCCCGTTTCCTCTCTCACTTTCTTAATATACCTATGAAAACTAGCATGAGGAACTTCTAAATCAGGGAAATCTTCCTTTATTCTTTTAAGTAACACTGTATTATTTATTTGAGGACATATCTTTAATATTTCTATAATATATTGACGATAATTAACTAATATAAATTCATGCTCTTTTAACTTATTAATGAAATAATTCTCATTCATATTCCAATAATTACATATAGTCTTATAACTTAAATTTGTTTGTTGTGACACTTTTACCTTTGATAATCCAATCTTCTTTAATTTTTGTATTTTCTTATACTGTTCAATTCCTAACATCCTTACACCTCCCAGTCAACATTAGAAATTTGCATACACAAATTAAAAGAAGCTAAACACAATCATAACGCATCACCTCCAAAACAAAAAAAGTGACTATCAGTTAACAATAGTCACTATCATTTTAACATGATTTATGTCATCGTTTTATGTTTTGATTTATATATATTTCAGTATACATTTCTTCCATTCTAGTATAAAAAGATTTTTTGCTATATGCATTACCTATTAAGTTTGCAATAGATGAAATTGAAAACCAAAATATAGAAAATATTAAAATTAATGAGCAAATAAAAGTAGTTTTTTCATTAACAATCTCAGCATTTAAATCATACACAAAAACTCCAACAGTTAATACTATTGCTAAAACTGGAAGAAACTGTCCCGTTCCATTAATAGTTCGTGGCAATAATGTTCTGTAATGATCTATAACTTGTGCTACTTTGTGCCTAGTATTTATACCACTTTGTTTAGACAATTCAATTAAAATATCTCTATCTTTTTCCCGTTGTATTCTCTTAAATTCATCAATATTGTATATAGGATCTATCATTTTCCATTTACTCACACCACCATAAACATTATTTTTGATATTTGATCTAACCACATATAAATAAACGATTATATATGAAACAGTTCCAATAATCATAGACATCCAAAACTGAAACTTCACTATAGATAATATGAGTGTTCCAGCAAATATGTATATAACAAAAAAGCTTATTAATTTATTTGTTGTTTTCCTAAAAATAGATTTTTCTTTAAATTTTATTTCTAACTTATCAAACATGATTTCACCACCTTTTATTTTTTAAATTACAAATTATCTATATTATGTTTTGTAAATGGACTAATCTTTTTATCTAATATTTCTCTTTTATTTTCTTTTAGTTTTTTTATAATTATCGATGTTGAAACTTTATCTCCTATATTTAGATAATCAGTTATAATTTTAAAATCATCTTCTTCAATCCCTAAATCTTCTAATATTTTATCAGTTCCTGAACAGTCTCCAAAAGACGATACCAAACTAATGAATTTTTTTAATGGATCCGTACTTCCTTTTACTTCAAACAATTCAAAGTAGTTAAGAATTTTAGATAATTTAAATTTTATGTAGTTTCTCAATTTAAATATTTTATCTATAAATAAATTGATATTTCTAACATCATAATTATTATTTAATTCGTCATTGAAATTTTTAACAAGCGTTATGATAGGTATATTGTTTAGAATATCAAGTATATATTTTTTATATGATAGACAACTCCTACTTGTATTTAACTTATAAAAAGAATCTGTTTTAAAGTCATATCCTATTTTACCCAACAAATCAATAGTTTTTACAACACAAGAATATACACTATCGCAATTTTCAAATTCAAACTTATAGTCATCTTTTACAAATTTATATACTTTATCAAAGGAAACATCATATTTTTTTATTGTTTCTTCATCAATACCATATTCT
>JAZKZZ010000017.1:0-26145 GCA_045612885.1 Bacilli bacterium
CTCCTTCTTTGATATCATTAAAGTTTTCAATCGTAAGACCACATTCATATCCTGTAGTAACCTCTTTAGCATCATTTTGGAATCTTTTAAGAGAAGCCAATTTACCTTCATATATTACTACACTATTTCTAAGTAATCTAACTCCACAATCTCTTTTAATAGAGCCATTAGTGACATAACATCCTGCAACAGTTCCAATCTTACTAACTTTATAAGTTTGTCTTACTTCTGCATTACCAATTACAACCTCTTTATATACCGGTTTTAACATACCTTTCATAGCTGCTTGAATTTCTTCTACTAAAGCATAAATGATACGGTGTAATCTGATATCAACTTTTTCTTCTTCAGCTTTTTGTCTAACTGTTGCATCAGGTCTAACATTAAATCCATAAATAATAGCATTTGAAGCACTTGCTAACAAAACATCCGATTCAGTAATAGCTCCAGATTGAGCTCTTATAACATTAATTTTAACCTCATCATTAGTCAACTTTAATAACGAACTCTTAACTGCTTCACTACTACCATCACTATCAGCTTTAATTATAACATTAATAGTTTGAACATCACCTAATTTAATTTGATTATATAAATCATCAAGTGATAAATTAGTATTTGCTCTTCTATCAGAAAGTGTTTTTTCTGTTAATCTCTTATTAGCAATTTCTCTGGCTTTTCTTTCATCTTCAAAAGCCATAAATTTATCTCCAGCACTAGGAACATCACTAAGCCCAATAATCTCAACTGGAGTACTAGGAGTTGCTTCTTTAACCACTTTTCCTAAATCATTTCTCATTTGTCTGATTCTACCATACATAGTTCCTGCTACAACGCAATCCCCATGTCTTAGAGTACCATTTTCTACAAGTAATGTGGCAACTACACCTCTACCTTTTTCTAGTTTAGATTCAATAATAGTTCCTAACGCATAACGATTAGGGTTAGCCCTATAATTTTCTAATTCCGCTATAACAAGTAATGATTCTAGTAATTCATCAATTCCTTGTCCTGTTTTAGCACTAAGTTTACAGAAGATATGTTCTCCTCCCCACTCTTCACTAATAACATCACATGTACTAAGCTCTGTATATAACCTTTCTAGATTAATATCAGGCTTATCCATCTTATTAATTGCAACTACAATTGGTACTCCAGCAGCCTTAGCATGGTCAATCGCTTCTCTTGTTTGAGGCATTACACCATCATCAGCAGCTACTACTAGAATAACAATATCAGTAACTTGTGCTCCTCTTGCCCTCATCGCTGCAAAAGCTTCATGTCCAGGAGTATCTAAAAATGTAATTTTCTTTCCTTTCACTTCTACTTGATAAGCACCAATACTTTGAGTGATTCCTCCAACTTCACCTTCAACCACTCTACTCTTTCTAATAGCATCTAATAGTGTTGTTTTACCATGGTCAACATGTCCCATAATAGTTACAATTGCAGGCCTCTCTACTAGATCTTTTTCTTCATCTACAATTTCTAATTCTTCGAAATTTTCTTCACTAACAACTTTTTCAATTTTCATATCATATCCAAAGTTCATACATACTAATTCAGCCATTGGCGCATCTAAGCTAGAATTAATATTTACCATTTTACCTTCTAAAAACAAAAATTTAATTATTTCTGTTGGGCTAACTGATAATTCCTTAGCAAGTTCAGAAATACTCTTGTTCCCTCTAAAAATCACCACATGGTTTTCTTTATCTACAATAGGCTTATTTACTTGTTTAGTAATATTAGATGTTCTTTTATGAAAGTTATTATTACCATTCCTATTATTCTTCCCCATTAACATCGCCCTCTCTTTCTATATTCTCTTTTAATTTTTTAGCAAGATTGGAATCTTTAATTCCAATCCCACTTACTGGATCAACTCTAGATATTGTTTTTGCCATCTCTTCTTGAGTAAATGCAATTATATACTCACAACGATAATAAATACACTTATCTATAATTTTCTTTTTTGATCCTTCACTTGTATCTTTACAGATTACAACCAGACTGACACTATGATTTCTAATATCCTTAATTAAAGTCTCACCATAGCTAATCTTATTAGCACATTTACACATTCCGATAGTATTAAGTGCTCTATTCATTAATTATCTTAATTAACTCCTCAAAAACAGAATCGTCTATCTCACACTCTAAAGCTCTTTGAAAACATTTTTTCTTTCTAGCAATTTCAACAGCTTCAAGAGACTTTTTAATGTATGCACCTCTGCCATTAGCTTTACCTGTTAAATCAACAAATACTTTATTTTCATTATTTTTTACAACACGAATTAATTCTTTCTTTGCCAATCTCTCATTTGTAGCAAGACACTTTCTCAATGGTTCTTTTTTCACTAATTAGTCCTCATCATAATATTTATCGAACTCGTCGTAATCAACATTATCATAGTAGTTGTCAGTCTCTTCCTCATCATAATCTAGACTTTCTAGTTCATCATCAGTATATACTGGCATATAACTTCTTGCTTCCTCAGTTTTCTTTTTAAGATCAAGTAATTCTTGAGAACTAATAGTTGTTCTCTTAACTTCTTTTTCTTCTTTCTTAGGCTTAGAATAAGTCTTCTCTTCCTTCTTAGGAGTTTCTTTCTTAGCAGTGAATTTAGGAGTAATTGTAGATGTAACTTCAACTTTTTTAGGTTTAGTCTCTACAATTTTAACAGTCTCTTCAACTTTTTCTACTATAGGAGTAGCAACTACTTCCTCAACTACTACTTCTTCCTCTTCTTCTACTACTTCTTCTACAGTATCGCCATATAATTCATATTCATAATTAGCTCTAGCTTGATCAATAGTAGTATAAACAACGCCCTCACTTACAGCGTCTGTTAAACTCTTAATATCAATCTTAATGCCAGTTAATTTAACTGCAAGTCTAGCATTAATACCTTTTTTACCTATAGCAAGAGAGAAATCTTCATCATTAACTACTGCAATAGCACTCTTTTCATCAATTAATTTAACTCCAATTACATTAGCAGGTTTTAATGCTTCTGCTATATAAAGGATTGGATCTTTATAGTAATTAATAACATCAATTTTTTCTCCTAGAATTTGGTTAGATATCTTTTGAATTCTTAATCCTTTTTGACCGATACATGAACCTGTAGCATCTACATCTTTATTTCTAGAGAATACACTAACTTTAGCTCTATCTCCTGCTTCTCTTGCAATATCTTTAATTTCTACTGTACCATCAAATATTTCACTGATTTCACTTTCAAATAATCTTTTTAAGAAGCCAGAATCTGTTCTACTTACAACAACAGCAGCACCTTGAGCAGATTTATCTACATCTACTACATATACTCTAATTGTTTGCCCAACCTTGAATGTTTCTCCTGGTAAAGCATGATTAACTTTCATAATAGCATTAGTTTTACCAACATTTACTAAGATAAAAGTGGGTTCAATTCTTTCTACAATACCGACAATAATATCTCCTTTTTTGTCAATATAAGCATCATAGATAGTTTGCTTTTCATACTCTCTAATTTTTTGAGTAAGTACTTGCTTAGCTTGTAATGCAGCAAGTCTAGTTAATGTATCAGTATCTACTGGAGTTTCTAATACATCACCAATTTCAAGCTTAGGATTAATTTTCTTTGCATCCTCTAACTCAATCTCAAACAAATCATCAGTAACTTCTTCTACTACATTCTTTTGCTCATACATTTCAATAGTTCCCTTAACTGGATTAATATCTACTCTACATAAAGCATCTGGATCAGTATTTCTTTTGTAAGCTTTTTCTAAAGCTTCTTTTAAAGCTTCAATAACAACATCTTTACTAATTCCTTTTTGTTGTTCAAATGCATCTAATGCACCTAATAATTCTTTAGCATTCATTTTTTCTTATTGTCCCCCTGTTAAAACTTAAATGTTAAATGTGCCTTCTCTATTATATTAAATGGTATAGAGACTTTTTTAATTCTACCTTTAAGATTTATTTGTAACTCGATTCCACTATCGTTTACACTCACTAAATCTCCAACAAGTTCATCATAATCTAATACTCGCTCTCTTACATCCACTAATATATACTTGTCAATTGCTTTTTGATAATCCTCAAGAGTAATTAATTCTCTCTCCCCACATGAAGCAACTTCTAAGAAATATTCTTCATCAATAGGATCTAATTCATCTAATATTGGTGATATCGCTTCACTAGCCTTCACACAAGTATCTAGATCAAGTGAAAAATCTTCTTTTTCTAATAAAATTCTTAAATAATTTTTTCCTGCTTCCTTCTCATACACTATTTTATAAAGATTTAAATCAAGTTCTTTTATAACTGGCATGATAGCATCTTTAATCTTCTCTATACTCATTAATTCACCCCTTTTAAAGAAGAAAGAGAGGGATTCCCTCTCTTGTTGTTTTTATATTAACATAAATATGTTAAATATACAAGATAAATTATATTTTTTTATATTGCCCAATTTCCATTTTTAAACACTTCAATACATTTATTATCTTTTGTATATCCTTTAATATTTGTATCTTTACTTCCAATCATAAAATCAACATGATTCATTGAATCATTAATACCTAATCTTTTAAAGTCTTCTTGAGTCATATTTTCATATCCTTTTATATTACATGTATATGCTCTACCTAAAGCTAAATGGCATGAAGCATTTTCATCAAATAAAGTATTATAGAATAAAATGTTACTATTAGATATCGGTGAATCATATGGAACCAGCGCCACTTCCCCTAAATATGCACTTCCTTCATCCATACTTATCATTTTTTCTAATAATTCTTGTCCTTTTTTAGCATGTACTTCAATTGCTTTTCCATCCTTAAAATTAATCGAAAAATCCTCTATTAATTCACCATTATATGATAATGGCTTAGTAGAATATACAATTCCATTCACATCATATTTACTTGGCATTCCAAAACATTCTTCACTTGGCATATTAGGATTGTATGTTATATCTTGCAAACTAGTTTCACTACCAGCAGCAAATTGTTGATTTTCCATTAATCCAATATGTAAGTCAGTACCATTACTACTTGTAAAATGTAGTGATTTAAAATCATAATCATTTAATTTTTTGCATTTTTCTTTTAAATACATGTTATGTTTTTTCCATTCATTCAGAGGATCATCAGTTACTCTAGTAGTATATAAAATCGCTTCCCATAATTTCTTATAAGCATTTTTACTATCTAATTCAGGAAATACTTTCTTGGCCCAAGCTTTGCTAGGGGCCGCTACTATTGTCCATTGATATTTATTATCCATATCATCTAAATATTTTTTATATTTAGGATAGTTTGCCATCTTGGCCTTAGCTAATTTATTTTGATCTAATCCTTTTAATATATCTGGATCACTTGATTCCACAAATATTCTACAAGGCAATATTTCAGACATATTCTTATATTTTTCAATCTTCCAATTAGGCATATCTTTCATTGTAGTAAGTGTTTGCTTTTTATTATTTAATCTGTCTATATCATCATTAAACCATTCAACATATACTCTTTTAGCTCCTACCTTATAACACCATTCACTAATATAATAAGCAAATTTATGATGTTCCGTTGATATAACCAAATTAACTTCTTGTCCTTTTTGAACATTAACTCCCATTTTAACTACTAATTCAGCATATTTTTTTAATATTTTATTATTCATAATTATTTCTCCTTATACTTAGTTTACCTTTTAATTATATATTCAAACCCAATAAAACCAATAAAAAAACTGGAAATTAATCCAGTTTTATTTATTTTTTCTTATTTGCACTTCTCATTATTGCCATAGCGCGCTTGGTTTCATATTCATCTTTAGTAAGCATGCCTTCTTTTAATAATTGTTTTAATTCATTTAATTCTTTTTCTAGATTCTTGCTATTACCCATTTTAATCTTACCTTGTACACCATCTACAGCTTTAAATGATGATAAATAGCATAAAGTCCCAACCTTAGCTAAATTATGTTTAATAAGCATTTGAGTATCAATTTCAGCATATGGAACATATCCATTTCTGTATAATTTTTTGATTACTGCTCTAGGAGTTAAAAAAGCAAGTAATAAATGAACAACTCCAAATGCTCCAACTAAACACCAATAAACACTAGAACCAGCATCCACATAAGGGATATTTAATCCTTCAATATATGGAGATATGAACGCTAGAACAAAAGCAACATATGTCGCTAACAAAATTATTCCTCTTAATATCATTACCTTATAAAGATAATATATAGGGCCCAATAACAAATATGGAAAACTAAATCTAATACCTACTTGCTTTGTTTCTCCATTTGTCTTTGATAGTGTTACTTTTTTCATGTTAATTCTCCTTTCTATTAAGCCATACGAGTATATGATACTCTTTGTTGATCAATACTTCTAGTATATAAGACATGAATATAAAAATTGAATGCTGACTGAATAGATACTTTATCCATCATATTTGTTCTATATATAGTTGATATAAGACTTGATATTTGATCAGGTCCATTATCCGTAAATATGTATTCTTTAGTCCCATCAACATCATAGTAATAAAAGACATCAGAGACTTGTATGATATTAGTACTATCTGATTTAAATCCTAAAAGCACTTTATTATTACTCACCACATAATAATTATTCATATATTTAACAAGATATTTATTAGGAGCAGCCTTAACTGAATCTTTCAAATCTTGTAGCAATGTTCCATAAGCATTTGACCCATCTTCTGTAGACATATCAAAATAGTCAACTTGCCAATCATCTGCATTTGCGCTAGCACGATAATATGATTTTTTCAAATTAATGCTATTAATCGCGGTATCAGTTATTATACTTGAGGTTTTGTTAATTGACATATTTTTAAATTGAGTTGTATAGTTAAAATTCATCGTACCAACACCATTAATGTTCTCATTGGTATATGTTAATGATGTTTGCCCACTACACTCAGGAATCTCTACTTCAGATATACATCCCTTTACATCTGTTATAGTTTGATAAGAAGCAACAGAGAATGACATATCATTCGCAGCATGACTTGTATACATAGTGTACATATCACCAATAGTATTTAATCCCCAAATTGTTAAAGTCTCAGTTATTAATGCACCAGTAATTCTACCAGTTAAATCATCTCTTCTTGAACCTTCACTAAATAACATTAATTGAGGTGATGCATCTAATCCACCAATAATATTGGAAAGAACAGCTTTTTCACATCTATCTGCATATTTATACTCTTGGTTTAGTTCCCCATCTCCAACAATGGAAGATAATACTGATAAGGCACCACTAGGTACACCAACCTTATATGCTTGTTTATCACAAACGTCTTTATGAGTATTATAATATTTCATTATATCATCATATCCTGAACCAAATCTGTTTAGTACTTTGTTATTTTTTAAATCCGGAGTATTGTAAAGAAATAAATTAGATTGTACATCACCAATTTCATAATGATATACAGGAACATTTAGATCAACTTCTTCAAATGCCTTTTTAATAAGTTCACACCATTTATCGCCAGTTATATTATTTTTTTCTTCCATTTCTTTTTTAGCAGCTCTACCAGCAAAGAAACCAATCACCGCACCAGCAGCAGCACCTATTACAGTTCCTACTCCTGGTATGACACTACCTATTGCAGCACCAATACCAGCACCAGCTGCAACGGAAAACAAATCTTCAGCAAGCTGTATCAAGAAATTAATAAATGCACTATTTTCAATTGCACAGTTATCCAAATAACTAGACTCATTATTAAATAATGACATCATATCGCCTATATTAATAGGATTATTTGTTCCATCCAAGTAGTAGTCTGTACCAATCTTTTGTTCAATAAATCCTTTCGAAGTAACAAGAAGTAAGAAATCATCTTCTTGTTCAATATGTTCTTTTAGTTCACCTAAATCTATTTCTTCAAGGGATTGAGTTGATGTTCCTTTTGATGATTTGTGAGAGGTTTCAGATACTTTAGTTCTCTTAGACATTGCTTCTATTAAACTACTATAGTAACCGGTAGCATCCATTCGATCTAAATCATCAATCTTTGAAGTCCCATCATCCATAATGCCTGCAGGATCTAGTTGTTTATCTGTTAAGATATCTACTAATTGTCCCTGATGGAAAAATAAAATCATTGCATTTCCTGCATAATCAGAATATCCCTTAGTCGCCATTTCAGTTGCATATATACACATATCAAGTTTAGAATTATTACTACCATAATTACATGCATAATTTCGCAATTCATCAGTAAAATTAGCCTCAATAGTATCATTTTTTGTATCAACTAACCCTGTAAGATAACCAAACCATGTACTTCCAGTTTTACCATAATTAGCAAATGAACTTGCAGTAGTATAATACATTAATACATTATCTGAAGAATCGTCTCCATTTAATAAACTTACTTTAATACCATATCCCATAACTATCTTGGTTAATGTAGAGGCACAACCTATACCTGAAGACTCACCACAATTTTGAACCTTGTTAGTTTCTGTGAATTTTTCATTATCTATAATAAGCGCAAAGTCTCTTTTTGCGCCTAAATACCCAAAATATAAATCTTCACTCATTGGTCGAAGCGTCATAAAAGAAGGTGTAGATGGAAGGTCTACAACTGCTGTAGTATTAGACTCATTTCCCACCTTACATGCACAAGCACTAGCTGTTATTATAGTTATAACAAAAACTAGTAACATAGATGTTAACTTAAAAACTTTTCGCATAACACCACTCCTTATATAGTATAATTCTACTATTATTTTAAATAATATTCAACTACATTTAAATGCTTTAAATACACTTGTTAGTTTTTAAAACTAATATTATTCATCATGTAATAAGAAATCTTTTCCTTTAATAACTTCATTTCTAGCTAAAGAAATATAATTTTGTTGTCTTAATATTTCATAAACTACGATTGCTACACAATTAGATAAATTCAAACTTCTAGCATCATCTTTCATTGGCAAACGATAACAATATTCAAGATGATCTTTTAAAATCTCTTTAGGTATACCTGTACTTTCTTTACCAAACATCACAAAAATTTCTTCATCAGTATTGGAAAAATCCACTTCACTAGGAGCTTTAAATCCATATCTAGTTATATAGTGAACTCGAGGGTTATTATTCTTCAATAGAAACTCTTTATAATTATTATAATATTCATATTCAAATCCTACTAAATAGTCCATTCCTGCTCTTTGTAAGCCTTTATCATCGATAGTATATGTTAAAGGTCCAATAATATGTAATCTAGTACCACTAGCCTTACAAGTTCTCATGATATTTCCAGTATTCATTGGTTTCTCTGGCTCAAATAATACAACATTAATCATTTTCTATTCACCCTATTCTTATTAATCAATATCTTTCTTTGCTTATCATTCATCTTTAATACTATAAATAGATATATCAATATAATAATCGCTATAACTATTGAAATGATAAATAGAATATTATTTACCTTATCCATACTCTCTAAAAAGTTATCCATTACCTTCACCATTAACAATAATACTATATAAAATAAAAAAATTCTACTTTAGTAGAATCTTTTATATACCACAACCACTTATCTTTTCAGGATTATAGAAACAATGATTTTTATACCTTCCATTCAATATTCCCCAAAACTCCTTCTTACACTCTTTTCCTTTTCCTGGATTTTGAAAATATAAAGCTTTAGTAGCAGGATGTCCCCTCCAGTAATCTAAACCTTTTTTAGCAAGATTTTTAATCTTACTATTAACTGGAGCATTGAATAGTTTTGTATTAACTCCCGCAAAATTTCCCTTTTGATACACCATCTTTTGAACACTAGTAATATTTTTAAATGGTTTACATTTATAAACAATACGATTAACTCCAGTATTAGCCACTAATAGCATACCTGTATTTCCTTCGCCTAGTGCTTCACTCTTAATTAATCTTGCTAATGTTTCTATATCTTTAGTAGTATATTTCACTCTTCCCATCTTAATATACACCTCATATAATGATATGCATAAAAAAAAGGAAGGTTACCCTTCCTTATATATTTTGAATGTCTTTATTATTTTCCGCCCCTACCATTATTAGCTGGTTTTTTAGAAGATTTTGTATTTCCTGGAGCTGGCTTTTTAGGAGATTTTGTATTTTCTTGAGTTTCGTTTAAAATTCTCCTTATTTCTTTTCTTATTGCTTTATGATTAGCAATAGTCATAAGTTGAGCGTCTGTGTAATTTTCAGGAGATTGAGCTAAGATTTTATCTACATCTTTTTTGTATATATTTTCTAACTCTTTTAACTCCTTCAAATTAAATGATTTTAAATCTTCTTCAAAAGTTTTATCCTTAGCGTGTTTATAATAAGCTTCTCTTTCCTCTTTAGTTAAATCTTTAATAGCAAACTTACCTTTAGTTGATTCCTTCTTAACTGGTTCTTCTTTTACTGGTTCTTCTTTTACTGGTTCCTTCTTAACCGGTTCCTTCTTAGCAGGTTGTTTTTTAGTCTTACCTTTTTTAGCCTTTTTCTCTTTTGCCGGTTCTTCTTTTACTGGTTCTTCTTTTAGAGGAGCTTCTTTTTGTTTTGCAGCAGCGTTTTCCCAACATTCTACATATTGTTGAGCTTTCTCTATATCGTTTTCTTTTAACAGTTTTTCAATATCCTTCAATATTTTCTTCTTGTCTTTTTCAGGTATATCCTTCAGATCCTTAAGAGCTTCCTTTGTTCTATCTAATAAATCTTTCTTAGTCTTAGCTAGTTCTTTAGCCTTAGCTTTCTCTTGTGCTCTTTGAGGATTAGGTTTGAATAAATTTTTAAAGAAATTAACCGTTTTTTTACCAAAATCCCAAACAACTTTTCCGACACCTGCAACACCAGCACCAGCTGCAACAGTTGCTGCACCAACTGCAACTGCTGAAGTTACTGAGCTAACAGCAGCAGCGGTTGCTACACTAGCTCCAAGAGCTGGAAGAAGGAAACTAACACCAACAACAGCAACTGCAGCTACTGAAGCACCTCCAACTATTCTCTTGACCCATGTCCAGAATCCTGATTTTTTCTTTTCATTTTCTCTCTCATTAGCCATATAAAGACACATCCTTTCATACGATATTTACATTATAAATCGAAAGCATCCGACTTTCAAGCATTTTTTTTCATATCTCGCTAATTTTCTAAAAAAATCGTGAAAGGTCCATCATTTTCTAGATTTACTTTCATGTCAGCACCAAAAATTCCATCTTTGACCACTATTCCTAGCTTTTCTAATTCCAAATTAAATAGATTATATAAGTTGATTGCTTTATCTCTAGGAGCAGCATTTAAAAAATCAGGTCTATTGCCTCCGTTTGTGTTCGCATATAATGTGAATTGAGATATTGATAATATCTCACCATTAACCGTTTTAATATCTAAATTAGTTTTTCCATTCCCATCATGAAAAACTCGAAGCTTTGATATTTTTAGAGCCATTGATTTAATATTTTCTTCTTCATCTTCTTTGCCTATACCAACTAGCAATAAATAACCTTTATCTATCTTATTGTGTATTTTATTATCTATTGTAACACTGCTATGATTAACAACTTGTAATATTACTCTCATTAATATTCCCTCTTTTTCTTTTTTCTCTTACAATATTAGCACATCTAAGCTATAATGTAAAAAGGAAGTGAAATTATGATAAAAAATGAACCTTTAGCATATCGTTTAAGACCTACCACATTAGATGAAGTATATGGTCAAGAGCATTTAACAAAAGAAAATGGATTTCTAAAAAAATGCATTGATAATAATACTATTTTTTCAATGATACTTTATGGTAACCCTGGGTGTGGTAAAACAACACTTGCTACTATTATTGCAAATTCATTAGGTTTACATTATAGAATTCTAAATGCTACTACCTCTAATAAAAAAGAAATGGAAACTATTATTGAAGAGGCAAAAATGTATGGACATTTATTAGTTATTATCGATGAAGTACATAGACTAAATAAAGATAAGCAAGATTACTTATTGTCATATCTAGAAAGTGGTCTTATAAGTATGATTGGTGCTACTACTAGCAATCCATATCACTCTATCAATCCTGCTATTAGATCCAGATGCCATATTTTAAAATTAAAAGAATTAAAAACATCAGACATTGAAAATATCCTAAAAAATGCTTTAGTTAGTGAAAAAGGATTGAATAATAAATATAGTTGTGATGAAATCGTTATCTCTAATTTAGCTAAAATTAGTAATGGTGACGTTAGATTTGCACTAAACAATTTAGAAGTTCTAGCACTAACTTGTAATGACAACCACATAAGCGAAGAAGATCTAAATGAAAAGGTCCAAGGTGCTAATCTTATCTTCGATAAAAACGAAGATGGATACTACAATTCTTTAAGTGCTTTTCAAAAATCTATAAGAGGAAGCGATGTTAATGCAAGCTTATATTATTTAGCGAGACTTATTGAAGCAAATGATTTAGAAAGTATAGCAAGAAGACTATTAGTTACCGCATATGAAGATATTGGACTTGCAAACCCTAATGCGGTAGATAGAGTCTATCACGCCATAGAAACTAGTAGATTAATTGGATTTCCTGAAGCAAGAATCCCACTTGCCTTTGCAGTCATAGATTTAGCATTATCTCCAAAAAGTAAAAGTGCTGAAGCTAGTATAGACAAGGCAATAGCTAAATATAATGAGCATCCTCTTGATGTTCCTGATTATTTAAAATTAACTCCTGTCAATACCAAATATACTTACCCTTACGATAAAAATAACGTTTGGAAAGATATTGGTTATCTTCCAAGACAACTTAAAAACGAGAAATTCTATGAATATTCTTTAACAGGAAATTATGAAAAAGCTTTAGTAGAAAATTACCTCAACTTAGAAAAAAATCCTCGAGAATATGATTTATCTAAAATTATATTAGATAATAAATGATACTATCGTTATAAAAAGTAAAAAGATACGTCGCGTATCTTTTTATTTTTCATACCAATAAGATTTATACTACATTTTTTTCTTTTCAAGATTATCTATAATATTTTCTTATCTGCTTCAATTAAATTTCCAAGAAGATTATCGTGTTTAAAGAAAGAAGTGCCATCACATTGATCATAATCCATATTTTTAATTCTTCCTAACTAATTTTAGCATCCAAAATATAGGAAATACTGGACAAGTAAATAAATGTTTGAAATCTAGATGGTTAACTACATCATCAAACTCTTCTTTCCTTTCACTATTCCATCGTTTCATCCACTATTATAACGTCGTATCAAACAGATTTTGTTGCCTTTTATAATGTATTTGTAACATTTTGTGTTGATTTATTCATTTACTAAATCCTCTAAATATAACCTTATTAAATTCTTTGTAATCATAGGGGAATAATGGATAAAAATATGGTACATCATACATTTTTATTGATCCTATAAACATCATTAAAAGATAGATTGATATAATAAAACCACTTCCTCCTAGTAATCCAACCATTAATATCATAGTTATTTTAACCATCTTATTTGCAAGTGATAATTCATAAGAAGGAGTAGCAAATCCACCTATAGAAGATATAGAACAAAATAATAGCACTTCACTAGCAAACCACCCTATTTCTACAGCCATTTGTCCTAAGATTAAAGTAGCAATCAATCCCATTGCACTACTTAATTGATTTGGGGTATGTATGGTTGCAATTCTTAAAATTTCAATAGTCACTTCTACAAGTAAAATTTGAACTAATATTGGTATATTACTGGAAGTATCTATTTTAACAAAGATATCACTAATAAATGTCTCATTATTTAAAGTTAACATCCAGATAGGAACTAAAAAGATAGAAATTATAATCGCTATATATCTAATAATTCTAATAAAACTGCCTACTATACTAACTTGCCTATACTCTTCGATATGTTTTGTATGTTCAAATATAGTAATAGGTAATACAATCACACTACTTGAAGTATCCACTACTATTGCTATATGCCCTTTTAATAAATGAGATGCTATAACATCTGGTCTTTCACTATACCTCACTAAAGGAAATGGATTCAATCCTTGTTTGAATAATCGCTCTTCAAGTGCCCTATCTGACATAACTAATCCATCTATATCTAAATTTGATATTTGACTCTTTATTTTTTCTAATACATTTAAATTAACTTTATCTTTTAAACAACAAATAGCAACGTCACACTTACTAATTTTTCCTACCCTCAATATTTCTGTGATAAAAAATGGACTTTTGATTCTTCTCCTTATTAATCCTATATTAGTAATAATATTTTCATTAAATCCATCCCTACTACCTCTTACTGATTTTTCTGTGTCTGGTTCTCCTACACTTCTTGATGGATATGACCTAGTTTCTACTATATACATTTTATCTAAATAAATAACTACACTCATTCCACTACTAATAGCTAAAAAGGCTTTATTTACATCATCGCATTCATCTACACTACCATTTATAATTTGACTTAAAAATTTTCCATCATCCATATTCACAATTGAATAATCGAGTTCAAATACACTTTGATTTGAAGCTAAACTAGATAAAAAATATAAGATTACTTTCTTATTTTTTCCAAACTCTTTTCTTACAACATCAAAACTAACTCCATAATTTGTTAATAATGCTAGTTGCTTATCATATTCGTTATAGTAAATCATGATTTTGGTTTAAATGAAATGGCAATAAGAAAAGCAAATAAGATAGCACTGGTAATACCAACTGAAGTCATATTAAATAATCCTGCTGCTACACCAACAATTCCTTTTTCATATAATCCTTCACTAGCAGCGTGCATTAATGAATGTCCAAAACTTGTAATTGGTAAACTAGCACCAACTCTAGATATTTCAAGTAACTTATCATAAATGCCAAATGAATCTAATATTGCTCCAATTACTACAAACAAAGAAGTAATATGACCTGGAGTTAATTTGGTATTATCATATAATATTTGTCCTACAAGACATATTCCACCACATACTAAAAAAGATAATAAATAGGTCATTCTACTACCTCCAATCCAATTGCATGAGCAATCGAAGGAACAGTTTCTTTTTGTCCAACTGAAGTGGTAGATAATAATGCTCCTGTAGCTACTATAAGTACATTATTAATTTCTCTTTTTTCTAACTTGGACTTTAATAATCCAAGACTCACACATCCACAACAGGCGCAACCACTGCCTCCTGCAAATACCTTTTGATTTTCTTTGTCATATATCAATAAACCACAATCTTCGTAATTATCTAGTTTAATATTATCTCTTTTAAATAACTCAATTAACGTTTGCTTCCCATAACTAGATAAATCTCCTGTTACTATTAAATCATAATAAGTATGATCAATATTTAAGTCTTTTAAATGCGTTTTAATTGTATCATAGGCACTTATAGCCATTGCATTTCCCATATCATTTGCATCACTAATTCCAGCATCATTTACTTTGCCAATAGTAAAACTTTTTACTCTTATATCTCTTTTTTGATTTGTTACTATACAACAACATGCTCCTGTAACGGTATATGTAGTTGTATCTTTCTTTTGAACCCCATATTCAAGAGGATATCTAAATTGTCTTTCTGCTGTTGCATTATGAGAAGAAGTAAAAGATAAAGCATTTTTAGCATAACCAAAATTAACATAACTAGAGGCTAATCCTAAAGTTAAAGTGAATGATGAACAAGCTGAAAATGTTCCAATGAAAGGAATATTATAATCCCTCGATATATAACTCGAAGTAGTTATTTGATTTAATAAATCTCCTCCAAACATAATATCAATGTCTTTTTCTTTAAACTTACTTTTTTTAAAAGCTAATTTGAAGGCGTCCTTAACCATATGTTGCTCAGCCTTTTCAAAAGTTCTTTCCCCACAATACAAATCATCATATAATAAATCAAAATATGTACTAAGTGGTCCTTCTTTTTCCATTTTAGCGCCAACGATTGCCCCACAATCTAAATAAACATTATTAAAAGATAAAGTAGCCATTATATCCACCCTCCAATGCTTAAAACAACATATTTTAAGATACCTAAAAGATACGCACTAACTATCCCATAAGTAACAACACTTCCTGCTAATTTAAACATATTACTGCCTATCCCATAGATTAGCCCTTCACTTTTACTCTCAAGTGCTGCACTAGTTAATGCATTGGAAAAGCCACTAATAGGAATAAAACTCCCTGCCCCTAAATATTGAGCAATCTTATCAAAGACACCTAATCCAGTTAATAATGCCGTAATTGCAATTATAATCACTAACATTAAAGTAATTGCATCTTTACCATCTATCCTTGCTATATAAAATAAAAAATCATATATTGATTGGCCAATGAGAGCTATAGCCCCGCCCCCTAGAAAAGCAAATAATAATCTTTTAATTTTATTGTTATTAGTTTTTGTACTATCTACTACATTTTTATATGTTAATTTATTCATAAAAAAACTCCTCATTTCAAAATTATTATTTGCAAATTTGGAGTTTTTATAATTATTTATTTATTAATGTAGTTATTTTACCATTCGAAAACAAACTTAATTCATGCATAGCTCTACTACACCCTATATAAAGATAGTTTCTATCTATGTCACTATGATACTTACTCTCATTAGCTTCTAAGACTATAACTTTTTCAAATTCTAATCCCTTAGCTAAAAATAAACATCCGATAACACATCCACGCTTTATATCTTTACCATTATAATTTAACAAATTAACACGACATTTATTTTTTAATCTTTCATATATCCTTTTACTATCTTTAAAACTCTTAGTAATAATACCTAAACTTTTACCTTTATAGTTATTAATAACCTCTATTAATTTATCAATCATCTCTTTATTATCACTAAATTCAACAACCTCTACTTCTTTTCCTTCTCTATTAACAGTATTAACACCTTGATTCTTAATTATTTTATTAAGAAAATCAAAAATTTGTTTACTACTACGATATGAATTATTAAGTGTAATAACATCACCATCAAATTTATCTTTATAACTCTCTTGAATAAATAATCTTTGATTTCTATCACCAAGATATGTTTTAGAACACTTAAATAATTTATTTATTACTTCTCTTTCAAATATATTTAAATCTTGACATTCATCGATAAGTAAATGATTATACTTATCAAATATTGTAGACTCTTTAAAGAATAATCTAATATAGACTAATTGATATATGTGTTCATACTTAAGTAATCCTTTTCTAATTAAATCTTTATCATAATTATACTTATCTAAAAATTCATTATATAACTCAAAATAATCTATTTCTGGTAATAGCTTATCCATAAATAGCTCTACACTCTTAATCACTTCACCACTAACTCTATTTTGTGTTGATATTCTATCAAGTAAAAAATCTTTAATTAACTTCTTACGCTTGTAGTAATTCCTTCTACCAAATTTATTAAAATATAACTCTTTAAATAATGCGCTAGAGAAAGTCATTCCCTTAATCTTAAGACCAATCTTATCATTGAAAATAGTAGTTAACTTTTCATTTAAAAATTCTAATAAATGATTAAATCTATTATCATATTCATAAATTAAATTATTATCGATAATTCTTTCAAAGTATTCTTCTTTACCTTCTAATTTAATTTTCAATCTATGCAAGTCATTCCTCAACATTATTTGCCCAATTTGATTTAGAGTTAAATTAACAACATTATCTTCTCCAAGTTCTGGTAAAACATTATCTACATACTTAATAAACACATTATTAGGAGTTATAAAACATACATTACTAGAATTATATTTTAAGGTGTCCTTATACATTAAATAAGCTATACGATGAAGAGCAATTGAAGTCTTACCACTACCTGCTACTCCTAAAACTAAAACATTCTTATTATCTAAATATCTAATAACTTTGTTTTGTTCTTTTTGAATAGTAGCAACAATATTTTTCATTACAACATCATTACTGTTTTTTAAAGTTTCTAGTAACAATTCATCACTAATATTACTTAGCATATCAGCATAATAAACGAGTTCACCTTTTTTAAATTTATATTGTCTTTTTAAAGTTACTTCACCTTCAACAAGACCTCTAGGAGACTCATAACTGGATTTTCCCATTATAGAATCATAATAGAGATTAGCAACTGGACTTCTCCAATCATAAACAACTATATTTTCATTATCCATTAATGTTTCAATCCCAAAATAATAAGGAATCTCTCCCCATTCATTTTTAAAATCTAATCTTCCAAAATATGGTTTATCGAGCATCATTAGATATCTAGATAATTGTCTATTGGCAATATTTGAAATCCCTTTAGCATAATTAATTTCATCAATCATTGCTAATTCACCAGCATATTCAGTCATACTACCTCTATTTGAATAGTAACTGTCTAAAGCATCAATAATTACTTGCTCTTTTTCACTTAAAAGTTGTTTATTATCACTTATCTTGCTTTTCAATAAGTCTAATACATCCTTTGCATATTCACGTTCCTTATTCATAATTATATTCCTCTAAAATCTTATTAAAAGGAATTTTTCCTTCCCTAATAAGAGTCAAACTGTTATCATCATTTATTTTAACTATAGTAGAAGCAATATCTTTTACTTTACCTTCAATAAAGATGCAATCAATGGAGCCATCAAAAGTTTCCATAAGTTCCATAGGATCTAATAAATTTCCTTCATTAGAAATATTAGCGCTAGTTAAAGCCAAAGGTTCTTTAACCTCACTAATTATCTTATCAATAAGAGGTGAATTAATCATCCTTATTGCAATGCTATTGGCACCATAATAATCAAAATTAGGATTTCTATTACAAACAAGTGTAAGTGAACCAGGAAAATATTTAGATAATCTTTTAACCTTATCCAAATCAACACTTACTACCTTTTCTAACATAGAATAAGAGTTAACAATAAGTGGTAATAATTTATCCTTATCTCTTCCCTTTATCTTATATATTCTTTCAATGGCAATCTTACTACTACTAAGACAAGCAAGACCATACAAAGTATCAGTGGGAACTATAATAACACCATCATTCTTTAATGAATCACACGCATCCATAATAGCATTTTCATAATATTTATCTAACATAAAATCTCTTCCCTACTATATCCTTATTACCGTTTAAATAATCTCTACTAGATACTTCTTTTTTACCTGAAACTTGTAATCTATCAATTCTATATAATCCATCACTTACCTTAACAAAAATCCCTTCTTTATTTGCAAGAACAATTTCTCCTACTTCACCCTCTAAGTCTCTATCTAAAATTTCCTCACCTTTTAATATCTTAATATTTATATCGTCTAAAATAGTATAGGCAGTAGGCGAAGAATAATAAGCTCTTACTTTATTATGAATATTTCTTTTAGTATCCTTCCAATCTATAAGTTCATCTTCTCTTTTAATCATGCTAGAAAAAGTAACTTGATTCTCATCTTGAGGCTCTCCTACTATTTTCCCATCTATAAAGTCATCTAAAAAAGGAATGATGGTTTCTTTAACCTTATCGAATAGTTTATTGAAAACATCATCACTAGTATCATTATTCTCAATATTAACTATCCCTTTAAGATACATATCACCCGCATCCATTTGTTTTACCATTTCCATATAAGTAATTCCTGTTTCTTTTTCATCATTTAAAATAGCATATTGAATTGGTGCAGCGCCTCTATATTTAGGAAGTAAAGAGCCATGAATATTGATACACTTTAAAGTAGGAATATCCAAAACTCCTTGTGGAACGATTTGTCCATAAGCACATGTTAAAATAATATCTGGCTTCTTTTCTTTAATCCATTCATAATCTTTTCTAATTTTTTCTGGTTGGAATACTTCAATATTATGCGATAAAGCCACTCTCTTTACTGGAGTTGGTTCTATCTTCTTTTTTCTTCCAACTTCCATATCAGGTTGAGATACAACTCCCACGATATTTACGCCTTCATTAATTAAATATTCTAGTATTTTACTTGAAAACTCACTAGTTCCCATGTATACAAGTTTGATATCATTTTTCATACTATCACCAAATAGTATTATACCAAATAGATAGACTTAGTATATATTTTTAAATAAAAATATAAAAAGAGGCTATCTATTGCCTCTTTTATTAGTTTCTTTCTTGCAATTATTAGCATTTATAATAGTTAAATATTCTTGTATTAGATCCTCTACAATATCAACTTTATAATGTTTATCATCATAAATCATTATAAATTCATCTTTTTTCTTTTTTCCTGAATGTTCTTTAAAAAATACATATTGATTAGTTAATGTATTCAACATATTATCACTAGATTGCAACATCAATTTTATCGAAGATAAAAACTTATGTAATTTATTATAATCATCATCTGCATTTAAATTATATTTGGTAGAAATAAGATTTAATGTATTATCTAGAACACTCATAAATTTGTCTTGATCAAAATAATCTATCCCTAAAATCTTACAATTAGCAGTATCATTTATTAATTTGTTATCTAATTCCAAAGAAGAAATAATTTTCTTTTCCTCTTCACTTATATCTTTATATAAAGCAACATTACTAATAACATTTCTCTTACAATTCTCTATATTAGTTAACATTTTATCCAAAACTTCATTTTGTCTAAAAAAGATATTATGTTCTGGTTTGCTAACATTATTAGAGAAATTATCAAAAATATCCAACAATTCTTTTTGTTGATTTGAAACCAAATAATCACATAATTTTGTACTATACCAAACACATGCCATTAATATCACTCCAACTGGAATTAATATTAACACACTTTATGTGTTATTTCAACCATTAATTAGCAGCACTCTCGATTAATTTTATGCCAAATTTAAACACTAAATTTAACCCCTCTACCACAATAGTAGCAAGCTTAGCATTTACATCTGAAAGTAAATTGGAAGAGTCTTCTTCTACAACATTAACATTTACCATATTGCCATTATTTATTTCCTCATTATTTTCAATTTTATCTTCTAAATTTTGTATTGTACCATTTAGATTTGCTTTATCATTTGATTCACTTATTAAACTAACTCCCAACAAAATTATTATTAAAATAATAAATGCCTGAATTATATGTTTATTCATTTGTGTCACCAGCATCAATAATACTACGATAATTATGAAATAAACGTCGAATTATAAATCATAACTATTTAAATGCAAAGATTCATTGATAGAATTTCCAATAATATAAGAAATATTTCTAATATCTTCATCAATTTGTTTAGGTGTAACTATCATTTCTAATCCATTTTCTTCTAATAAAGTAGAAATAATGTGATATCTGTTTTCGTTTTTTAAAGGGCTATAGGAAAGTGGTAAATCACCATATATATTTTCTATAAGCGATATAGTCTCATTAACGATACTACTAACTCCTACTACTGTAGCTACACCTATACAAATACATGGAGCACCTAAATATTCTTCATCTAATGATTTCCTATGATTCCCTATTCCACTTCCTGGAGAAATTCCTGTATCTGTAATTTGTATTACACGATTGATTCTTGCCATACTTCTTGTAGCAAGAGCATCAATAAAAATAACTAATCCCGGTTTATAAAAATCGCATACTGATTTTACTATATCTGCCGTTTCTAATCCTGTTTGTCCCATAACTCCTGGAGTAAGAAGAGAAACTGATTTCGTCCCTTCCTTCACCTCTATTCCTTCCACTTGAAATAAATGATTTGTAACAATTACTTCTTTACTAGCCATAGGTCCTAAAGCATCAGCAGTAAAATCCTCATTTCCTAATCCTACCACTAATACCTTATCATCATCTTTAATCCTAAGATGATCAATCATTTTTGTTAAATTATCGGCTAAAACTTCTTTAATAACATCCCTATTTTTTTGATCTTCTACATTATTAAAATTGATAGAAACATACTCTCCTACCTTCTTTGATAATGTATTAATATCTTTTAATATCGAAACCTTACTTATATATACATCTTTATATTTTCTATTCTCAACTTTATAATCATCTTTACTTATTTCCTCAATAAGTTCATCAGCTAAATCGCTACGAAAAGAATTTGTGTTCACTTTTAATCACCACTATTATTCTTTTCACAAAAATAAATTTAATTCGTCATTGATAAAATAAATAATTCTAAACCAACAAATCTATCAATATCTCCAGTTTTTATTTGAATATCTAATTTAGATAACTTATCTAATAAATCTTCTAATTCATAATCTGAATATCTTCTTACCTTATCTAGCCCCATCTTCACTCTATATGGATGAACTGATAATTCGTTAGCAATATTAGATTCACTATATCCTTTATTAGATAAAACTAAAATTTGATATAAAAATCTAACTTGAGTAGAAACAATAGAAATAATTGTTATTGCCTCTGTCCCTAAGCTCTTTAAATCATTATAAATCATAAATGCCTTATTAGTATTCTTTTTAAATAATGCATCAATCATATCAAAAATATTATCCTCCAATTTTCTAGGAGTTAAAGCTTTTATATCTTCTAGATGAATTTTATTAGAAAAAGTAGATAGTTTATCAACTTCATTTGATATTTCATACATATCTTGCCCTAGTCTAGATAAAAGTTCTTCAAGTGCACTATCTGTGATTTCGCACTTTCTTTGAGCAAACATTTGCTTCACTACTTTTGGTAATTCTTTTTTATTCAAACTATTAACTTCAATTACTTTACATATACTTTTTAATTTTTTAACAATTACTCTTTTTTCATCTAATTTAGCACTAACCACACTAACAATAAGAGTAACGCCTTCAGTTTCATTAGCTATATATTCTTCTAGTTTATCTCCAGTAAAAGTACAATCACTATTATTGCTAGTCAAATAATATGAATTAAATATATTTACTACCTTTGTATCTCCACCAAAAGGCAAAGAATTTAATTCATCAATTACTTCCTCACCACTAACTTTAGTAGCATCTAATCCAACAAAATTAAAATCATCTACACTAGTTAAAGTATCTTTAGCTATTTTATTTATCATCTTGTTAACTAACATTTCTTGATCACCATAAACTAAATAGATCATCTTAATCACCCACAAGTATTATAACACAATTTATTCTCTTTCAATTATAATTTCCTCACTAATTAAACTTTTATAAATAATAATATTGTTATCGATATCAGTCCGATAGATTTTAGCATTATATTTATGCAATATATCTAATACTTTAGTAGAAGGGTGATTGTATGAATTGTTTTTTGAAACACCAATTAAAGCAATTAATGGAGTTATCTTCTTTATAAACATCTCATCACTTGAACTACTAGCACCATGATGACTAACCTTTAAAACATCAACATCTAAATCATACTTATTTATAATCTCCCTCTCTTTACTTGAAGATATATCGCCGCTAAATAAATAGTTTATTCCCCCATATGAACCATATAAAACAATGCTTCCATCGTTATCTCTTTTATCATTTATATTTAAATTTAAAAATGTGTGTTCTCCTATTAAAACTTCATTTATTAATGAATCTTCTATTACGTCTTTAACATGGAAATTATTTATAAGCGAATCTTTGCTTCCATTATGATCAAAATCATCATGAGTAATAATAATTTTTTCTATTGTATCTATCCCTTTGCTTTTTAAAAAGGGAATAATATTACTAGTAGCTAAATCTCTATATTTATTTCCTCCTGTATCTATTAAAACAACACTTTTACTATTTTTAATTTTTAAAGAAATGCAATCACCTTGACCAACATTAATAAAATATACTGGTTCTCTATGATCAATATAAGGAAGGCAATATTGAAACAAGCATATTAACAGATAAATTGTAAGACTAAAATATGCTTGTTTATATAATTTGTTTTGATAAAAAAACAGAATAAAGGCTAACATAAAATATAATAAAATAATCACAATATAACTTGGTTTTCCAAATACTAGTTCTATTGAAAAATCGCTTAAAAACTCTAGTAATAATGTCAATAAATATATGTATAATTTATATACCAAATAAAACTTATCAAACAGTAAATATAAAAGCGAAAATATGAATAAAAATGATACTGGATATACTAAAATAATACTAGCCAAATATGCATTACTATTAATCGAATAATTGTTTATTAAAATTATTGGTATACTAAATAAAAAGATAAAAGTTTTCTTCATATAACTATATTTAAATCCCTTTTTTATAACCGTATTATTAATAATATCGATAATATATGAAAATGAAAACGAATATATAAATCCTCTATTAAAGCAATAACCCGGATTGATGAATAAAAGTGAGATTAAAATCAATGATAATATATCGCAATTATTTAAAATTAATTCCCCTTTATTAACTATTTTTTTTACCACATAATAAAGAAAAGCCTTCAAACTAGAAACGCTAAAATTTAGCAAATACAAATAAAATATCGATAATATATACTTAAGAAACTTTCTTTTCTTTAAAACTTTAAAAATTAAGTTAATATGAAAGCCAGATATCACCACTAAAAAGCTAATTGAAAAAGTTTCAAATAAAGAATAAAAATAACTATCCTTCTTACCTCTGTTAAATAAAATTAATTTCAAATATTCTTTATTTTCTTCATCTTTTTCTCTTAACAAATAATTTATAATTTGTTCACTAAAACATAAATACTCATCATTATAAATCACTCTTCCTTCTAGTAAGTAATGTATGTTTTGGCTATGAAGATAATCATTAAAACTGCCTTTTTCTAAATAAGAAGCTTCACCTTTAATAATGAGATTATTTCCTCTTTCTAAATCATTGTCATAATAAACGTATTTTTGCCTATCTTTTTCTAAAATAACGTAATTATCATATTTTTCTATTACTTGATAATTATCTCCATTATTAATCTTAGTAACATTAAAATAAGAAAACCTAAATAAACAAAAAATAAATATCAATATTTGTGAAAGAAGAAAAATAGTTTTAGTATTTCTTTTATATAAAAAGAAAGTAGAAAATAGATGTAATACTAAAAATAAATAATTGTGATAAAAGAAAAATAAAGTAACAAAAACAAATGATAACGCGCAAAATATCATCTTACAAACAAATTAAATCTTTTATTTGTTCAAATAATGACTCACCTATCCCACTAACATTCTTTATATCTTCAATTGAGTTAAAAAGTCCATTACTACTTCTATAGCTTACTATTCTTTTAGCTAAAACTGTCCCTATTCCTGGTAGAGCATCCAAAGAAGCAATTGTAGCATTATTAATTGAAATCTTATCTTGATTATCCAACTTAACTCTAGCAATATAATAACTAGTATTATTATTTAAAATGGTATTTAAATTATATGCACTACTATCCGCATCTTCATTTACTCCACCCGCTAAAGTAATCAAATAACCTAAATTAGCTCCTTTATATACAGTATATGTTCCAGGATTACTAACAGCACCTGTAATCTTAACACTATAATATGAACTATCTTCCTCTACATAGCTACTATTAGTAGTATCATTAAAATCAATAGTCTCTAACTTTTTATTAACAACATCCATTACTACTAAATAGACAATTGATAATACCATCATAATTATCATTGTTTTCATATTATCCCTCCTACTAATATAAATAGCCTTAATCCAAAATTTTTCTCTATTTATTTAAAAAGAAACATATTAAGACTATAATTAAATAAGGTGAAGATTATGAAAAAAATATTAGATTTATTTTTAACATTCTTTAAAATTGGACTATTTACTTTTGGCGGTGGATATGCCATGATTTCGATTATAGAAAATGATTGTGTAAGTAAGAAAAATTGGATTAGTAAAGAAGATATGAATCAGATTGTTATACTTAGTGAATCAACTCCTGGTCCTATAGCCATAAACGTCTCTACTTTTGTTGGACATAAAGTTGGAAAACTATTAGGAAGTGTAATAGCCACTATTGCTATGATTTTACCTTCCCTAATAATGATTACTTTAATCTCTATATTCTTAACGCAATTTAAAGAAAATACATTTATTCAAATTTCTTTTCAAGCAATTAGAGCATCAGTAATAATCTTAATGATTCAAGCTTTATTTAATTTATCTAAAAATGCCACTAAAAATATAATTTTTTATTCTTTATTAATAGTG
>JAZKZZ010000018.1:0-2354 GCA_045612885.1 Bacilli bacterium
CCTGTTATAATTGAAATGCCGCTATTTAAACAATTAATAATAGAGTTTTTTTGATCTTCATCATACTCTATCCCAACTTTTTTCTCTATAACATCAATATAAGTTAAAATCTCAATTGGATCTATATTATTAATAATTCTACGAATAAATTTAGATAGAACATTAGAGTTTAATACTTCTGCTTCATATTGTTTATATGGATACATTTTATCTCCATCTTTATATAGTTTACCTTCTTTTATTAATAAATCAATAAAATATCTAACACTTGTATCATCAACATCATATATTATTTTATTAAATATGCTAATAATCTTTTCAATTGAAGTATATGTTGAACTAGTCTCATAAGTAGCCATATTAGCACTATATAATAAAGCCGCCTTTATTCTATTAGCATCTAAAACATCAAAACCTAGTTTCATAGCTAATGCATCAGCCACTTTAAATCCTATACCATCAATGTCGTCTACTAAACAATAAGGATTTTCTTTAATTTTGTCTATCATCTTATCTTGATAAACGCTTCTTATTTTAAGTAACATTTTCATTGATAATCCATTAATCATGAATAATCTAACAGCTTCATCAAAGTAATCCTCATTAAATAATTGAGATAATATTGATTCCTTTTGTACTGGTGTGACTAAATCATCTAAAATATCAGGATTTTCTTTGATTTTTTCTATAGCATTTTCTTCTAAAGCATCTACTATTTTAGTGGCAGTTTTGATACCAATTTTTTTAAATAATGGACTAGACAAATACTTTAATACTTCTTCTTTACAACTTGGTAATAATTCTTCATATCTAGTAGCAACGAATTGGCTTCCAAATTTTGGATGAACAATATATTCACCAATAAATTTATAATTACTTGTGTTATTTGGAATAGAAAAATTTCCTACTACTGTAAGAAACTTTTTATCATCATAATCATCTACTTTAATCTTAATAACACTATATAAGTTCTCATTATTATGAAATACTACTACTTTTAATTTTCCTATTACTTCATCCATACTAGCACTTCAACAACTTTCCATTACGATAAACTTTGGTAATTGTTCCTCCACCTAGACATTGTTCTCCTAAATAAAATACTGCTGCTTGGCCACTAGTAATTGATTTTATAGGTGCCTTACAAGTAACCATAATATGAGTATCATCTACTCTATTTAAAGTTACAGGATTATCTACTTGTCTATATCTAAATTTACAATTACACTCTAAATCATTAATTTCAATATCATTATCAATCCAGTTTACATCTTCTACTAAACATGAATCTGCTAATAGATAGCTGTTCTCTTCTCCCTTAGCTACATACAATATATTAGTATTTACATCTTTACTTACAACGAAATAACTTCCAGGCTCAACACCTCTTATTCCTCCTATGCCAAGACCTTTTCTTTGTCCAATAGTATAATAAATAACACCATCATGTTTACCTACTACCATATTGGTTTCAACATCAACTATATTACCTTTTTTAGCAGGTAAATAATTTTTTAAGAATTCTTTAAAATTACGCTCACCTATAAAACAAATACCTGTAGAATCTTTCTTCTCAGAAATGCTAAGATTTAACTCTTTTGCTATTTGTCTTACTTCAGGTTTACTAATATCAGCAAGTGGAAATAGTGTTTTAGATAATTGTTCTTGATTTAATTGACACAAAAAATAACTTTGATCCTTATTCTTATCACTTGCTTTATACATTTTAGCTTTTCCATTACTCAAATGCTCTACTTTCGCATAGTGACCAGTAGCAACATAGTCCACTCCCTTAGACATAGCGAATTTTAAAAATGAATCAAACTTAATATACTTATTGCAAAGTATATCAGGATTAGGTGTTCTACCTTTTTTATATTCATCTAAAAAGTAAGTAAATACGTGATCCCAATATTCTTTTACAAAATCAATTCTATATAATTCTATACCTAAAGCATCAGCAACACTTTTAGCATCATTATAGTCTTTTTCTTGAGGACATATATCATCTTCATTATTTGGATTACCTAATATATCATTATTAGTCATGCTGTCCCAATTACGCATAAATCCAGCAATAACTTCATGTCCTTGTTTCTTTAAAATATAAGCAGCAATAGCACTATCTACACCACCACTTAGACCAACCATAACTTTACTCATGTTCTCACTTCCCTCTAGTATTATATCAGATGTGTCTCTTATTTTTAACCCTCAAAATATAAATTATTATAACTAATATTATACTTATAAAAATAATTAAATAGTATATGTATATTAATGAAATTGTATTATATATCACTACTTCAATTTCTTTATAAGCAACATTACCACTACTATCTATACTTTTAACT
>JAZKZZ010000019.1:0-3246 GCA_045612885.1 Bacilli bacterium
TAATACTAAACTTTGTTTCATTTCATTCATTGTATTTATTAAAGACTTCATAGTTGTACTATTAAAGTACATAAAATAAACTATACATATAACACCTATTCCATAGTTCATTATTAAATCAGCAATTTCTTTCATAAGCCCACTCCTTTCTTTATTATATTATAACATAAGTTACTTTTATTTTAAAGTTGTGAGTGTACTCTACATTTATTATCTTAACATCATTACGTTTAAGAAAATAAAAATATTCATCATTGTTAGTAAAATATTTTGTTTTTGTTTTATTCTTTTTCATTTTTACCTACCTTTATTTTATTGTAAAATCTGTATCTACCAACATTACTCCCCCATCAACATGTTTATAAGTTAATTTATGATCTATAGTTTCATCACTAGCAAGTAAACTAAATCCTACTTTAAAATTATCAAATGTAATATATTTACCTAATCTTTTAGGAAGTCCAGCAACAGTAACATTTATATTATCTTCGTAATCTTCCTCAATATAACATTTTTGTCTTAAGAATTTACCCTTTTTAAATTTACTTTCAAGTTTCCATGCTCCTAATTTATAGTCATCTATATCTACAAATGTTTTTAATTCTTCTTCTGGTAATTCTTTCATGTGAATACTATCTGTATCGCTATAAATATAATAATCTTCACCATACTTTTTCTTAGTGTATTCTCGTATAGCCATTGAAGTTCTTATAGTCTTATTACGAGCTAGTGAAGTGATAAAACTACCAACAGGAATATAAAGCCCTTTTCCCTCTTCTAAATTTCCTAAATGATAACTTACTTGTCCGTTTTCATTTATATATGGATATTTACTTCTATTATATGGATTCTTACTAAATTTACCATATAAACTGTTAAGCATAAGTTTACTTACCATATAAAGAGCCTTGTTACCATCCTTTTTAGCTTTTATTTTATTATTACTCCATATATCTATGTAATTATTAAATAAACCTCTTGTTTGTTTAAATTGCCATCCACCATCCCAATATTCATCATAAATATTATAGTTTTCTAAAAATAATTCTAAATCAATATTAGTTAATGTTAATTCAACTATATCACCATTAGAACTACTTAAATATTCTGTAGGATTATAACTAGGATTATTCTTAAGTTGTATAGTTGGAATCTTACCCTCTTTTAATTCAAATCTACAAGCAAGTCTTTGAATATATAAAGGATATAAATAATTATATACATACTTACCACTAAAATATATAGGTTTCCCAAATGGTAAATATTCATTTTTCATTACACTAGGATATAAACTATTTACATCTAATACTATCCCTTTTTCTACTTCTTTTTCTTTAAATATAGGATTTAAATAAGTAAAACCACCTTTATAACTTTTTCTTATATCTTGATCTATTTCTACTGGTAAAAGTGGATAGTAGTCATTAAAGTTCTTTACCATATCCTTATAATTCTTTAAAGCACACGATCCTATTGTCATTTTTGTTAGTCCTAAATCAAACATTATGTTTAATGCTTTAGCCATTATCTCAACATCGTTTCTTATATAGTCAACTTCTTGTTCTGTTAGTTCGTGTCCTATTTCTCTAAATTCTTTATAATCTATTTCTAATTTTCTTATAGGTAAATCAAATTGTTTAGCTATAGTATCTACACTCATGTTTAGTAATTTTAAACTATCATAAATAGTTACTTTATTTACTTTGTTTTTCTTAACAGTAAAGTATATTTCTATTGAATAAAATTGTCCCATACTACTAATTAAACAAGTGAAAGTCTTATCTTTTCTATCTTTTTTATCTTGTATATATTCAAATCCATTTTTAAGTAAATAACTAAATATATACTCACCATCAAATTTTAAATTATGAAAGTATAATCTAAAATTGTATCTTTTATTAGAACACCACTCTATAAAAGTTTTTATATCGTTACCATATATGAAATTATCTTGTCCTATTTCATATACAGCCCACGCCCATACTCTACAGTCTTTTTCATCTACATTAGTTTCAAAATCAGCTGTAAATCTTCTCATTTATAAGTTTCAATAATTTTATCTATATTATTATATACTTGATCTAGTAATGGCGTTACATCCTCTTGTAGTGTTTGTGGTGACATTCCTATTTCTTTAGTTTCTTCATATCTTAATTGTAAATCTTTTAGACTTTCTTCTTGATTAAACGCTTTTAAAAATTGTTCTGGTGTTAGTTCATTAAGTCTATCTTTTATATATTGAATTTTTGCTTGATCATAATCTATAAATGTTCCTAAATTTAAAATAGTTCCATCTAAATAATTATTATAAAATACATTCTTTTTAGTTGATTTATAATTAGCATTTAATTTATTTATAATAGATTCTAATCCTTTAATTTCTTCTAAATTAGACTTAGATAAACTTCTTCTGGATAATGCTTTTTGTTTTGCCTTAAGTACAGTTAATTTTCCATCACCTAATTGTGCATAAGTTACATCTTGTTTTTTACCAAGTATAGTAGGCTCTAAATTTCCATATCTTTCAATTTCTCTACTTAATCTAGCATTAAGTCTTTTTTGTTCACGTTGCAAGTTTTCATATTCCCATTTACTCATTACTACACCAGCCTTATTCTGTATAAGTTCTTCAGCGTTTCTTTTAGTAAATCTTTCTAGTTTATCTATTTCACGATTAAGCTCCCATTTATTAGTTATTCTATCTTTAATAGCTGTAATGTTTGCTTTTTCTGGAATATCAATTTCTTTATCAACATTTTCAAGTCTTCTTATTTTAGCATTGAAATTACTAATTGCTTTTTTCAATTCTCTTTCACTTGAAGTACTAATTTTATAAGCCATTTTCTTCACCTCCTAAGAATATTATAAAATAAAAAGGGGCTATTATTCTATAAAAATAATAACACCCCTTTAAATTTTATTCAAATAGTTTATATCTATTTATTGTCTTTAGTGAAATATCCTTTAATATAAGGATGATTAGTATCAGCTTCATCACCAAAAAATGCTATGATACCCTCTTTTTCATTAGTGTAACCACTTAAACCAGCCTTACCACTAGTTTTAAATTTTGTATCCCATAGTGTGATGATTTCTTCACCAGTAATTTTACCCTCATCATCTACACCGTAAATTCTAATAACTGGTTGTTTATCATTAAGTTTTTTATTATAAAAACCTATTATTCTGTTGTGATTGAAATCATATCCACTAAGATATTTATTTCCCTCTTTACTTGTATTTAAC
>JAZKZZ010000020.1:0-9470 GCA_045612885.1 Bacilli bacterium
ACATTAACAACTCCATCATCAGTAACTGTAGCAATATTAGTGTTACTAGACTTCCACTTTAATTTACTAGCCTCAATTTGATTAACTACGCCCTCGCCTGTTGAAGCTCTAACTGTTAAATTGTGTCCAGAAGGATTAGCTCCACCATTTACATAACTATACTTTCCTAAAACAAATCTTCTTTCTAATCCATATTCTTCAGTTGCTTCTACTATCCCAATTGAAATATATGGATTAACAACTGTAAACTCAACAGGATTAGATACAGCAATCTCTTCTTCATCGACATATAATTTTATTCTAATATTTGCTTTACCTTCACTTATTGCTCGGCCTTTACATTCATTTCCTGAGGTATTAGCAGTAAAGACATGTTCATTATCGCTAATACATTGAAGACTATATCCTTCATCTAATCCATTTACTATAGCACCAAATGATATGTTAGCATTGGACTTAGGAAATACTGTTTTAGCACTTGATACTTCGATCGTTGGCTTTTGTTTCTTTACTATTAATGTTGCTAACTCTGTATCTTTTGCCATTATTGCTATATGATAATCTTTTTCTGGAGCATTATCTTTTAGAGTAACTTTAATATTCCCAGAATCTTCTAAATAGATAAATTCAATATTTTCAATATATTCTTCATCCTCATCACTTACACTATATGTTAATGCTCCTAAAACATTATAACCAGTATAGGCAAAAGGAATATTCTTACTATTTAAAGCTATAATTTCTTCAGATTCTATTTTTCCTCCTGCAAAACTAAATATTTCTTGTTCTTCTTCACTAGTTACATTAACCTCAAAACTAGTAGTATAAGTAGCAGGCACAAATTTATCTAAATGTTCATCATAGATTGTCCCTTCTACTGTAGCAGTAACAATTGATTGTCCAACAAATAATCCTGTTATTTCTCCTGTATATTTATTTACGCTTACTTTATTATTATTAGAAGTAAAGGTTACAATGGAGACACTATTGTAAGGATATATACTATAATCAATACCAGATGTTATCTTATAAGACTCACCTATCCCAATATTAATTGTATCTTTTAACTTGTTTATTTCAGTTGCTAATGTTGTAAAGAAGTTTATTTGAACACTATCTTGTCTTCCTCCATCTGCTGTAGCTATAACTTTAACACTACCTACAGATTTAGGTGATACCAGTCCATCACTTGTAACACTAACTTTTGCCAATCTATCACCACTCACTTCTTGAGTAGAATATATAACTTTTTGGTTAGTAGCTTCCTTAGGGCTAACAATGGCATTCAATTTAACTTTATTATCATCGTTATTTACATCCACAAAAATTAACTCATCACCTTCAATTTCTACTTTCGTAACAGGTATTGTATCAACCATTATTGCAGTCATATCAATAGCAGTATTCATAGAGAATATTAAAAGTACAGGTATAATAAGCATTAAAATAATTACTTTTGTTACACTTTTTTTCATTACTTCACCTCCAATTCTAATAATTTTTAAATTTCTTTAACGTAATAATCTTCATCTATTCCCTTGTGAAGATATATAAATGAAACCACTAGTGCTATCAATGTTATAATACATACAAATCCAATCGAAGCAAGAGACGCTATTTTTGGATTGTATTGCATTCCTAAAAATATTGATAAGATAACTGAGCCACCACCTGCAACTAAAGTAGTAATTAGTCCTACTACTATAAGGGTTGACATGTTACTATTTCCTTCTGTAATTTCCTCTTGAGTATTATTTGGAAAACATGGTTTCTTCATATCTTTTCTTGTAGCATATGCAATTTGAACTAGTGAGAATAAGAATCCTATTATAAATGTAACTAAAAAGTAGCTAAAATTTAGGAATCCTGTAACTAATAATACAAAACAACTTACAAATACAGATGCAAGTGAAACTATGCTGCAGAATACTAATTTAATATTAATAATTTTATGAATGGTAACTGGCATTGTTTTCATCATTGCAAACATCTTTCCATCTCGGCTAATATTAGTAGTACAGAAAGTATTAGTTAAGATACTAAACATTGAAACTACAAATATCGCAAGAGCATAATTACAATCTATAATCGTTAATGTCGATAGCATTGACTCAAGCAAAAATGCGCAAATGTATACCATAAATGGTAATGAGATAGCCATTGCAAAATATTGGAATGCATAAGTAGGTGTTCTTAATACCATTAAAAACTCTTTGTATAATAAAGTCATATTAGGACTACGAACTTTTAATTTAGCTTTATTATGATAAACTACTGCATTGCCTTCTAGTGCATTTTGAATCACTTTTATATAGATTTTCTTAACTAAATAATAAGCTATAATAACGGCCACTAAAGAGATGGTTACTACAATCACAACATTTAAGAAAACATTAGTATTCATTATTATATTTGTAAAAAATTTACTAGGATATAATTTGTTACTTAAGTCACTTATACTTTCGATAGTTTTATAATCAAAAACATACTTTATATTTCCAGTTCTGATGAGTTCACTTAAAACATTTAAAAATGATCCATATAACAAGAATGCAATTGCTACTATTACTACATATATACCTAACATTATCACAAACTTAGAAGATATCTTCTTCATAATAAACATATATGGTATAGATAACACTGAAGCAATAGCAGTGGATATTAAAGGTATCAATAACATAATTATACCAATTAAACTATAATATCCAACTCCACCAATAGAGGTAGCAATCATATCAATGACTATACTAACTGGCAATATTACAAATGCTGTAGAAACTATTTGAGATGAATAAACCTTTAATAATTTATAAATAAAGATAGAACCTGTATTAATTGGCTGATGAATTAAGACATCGTTATCTCTAACATCCGTTAACACTGTATACATCTTTTTAATCCCCACTAGGACATTAATAATAAAAACTATAGTAAATGCCATAGTGAATATTTCTTTGACTCTTTCAATAAACAATGAAGTATCTCCAAAATCAGTAGCTATATACATCTTTGCAAAACTATTAAAAACATATATAAATACTCCATATACTACAAGAATTAATAGTAAGGAAGAAAAAATACCTATAATATCAGTTTTCTTCTTTAAGGAAGAGATATGTTCCTTGAAATCCCTTTTAAAAAGTAATCTTATCAATTGCATAACTAATCCTCGAATTCCTCGATAAATACTGATTCTAAACTCTTACCAGGATTGTTTTTGATAAACTCTGCAATATCAATATTAGCAACTATCTTTCCATTATTAATGATATATGCTCTATCACATGTTTTTTCAATTGCATGCAAATTATGTGAACTATATAAAACGGCATTTCCTTCTTGCTTGTATTTATTCATATACTTGTGTAACGCTTTACTTGTTTGAGGATCTAATCCTGTCAATGGTTCATCAAGTAACCATAGCTTAGGATTATGAATCAAAGATGACATTAAGCATATCTTTTGCTTCATACCATGAGAATATGAAGATATTGCATCATTGATTTTATCACCTAATTTGAATATTTTTTGCATTTCCTCAACCCTATCAATTCTTTCTTCTAAAGGAGTTTGATGTAAATCTGCAATAAAATTAATATATTCAATTCCAGTCATCTTTTCAAACATAGCTCTGTTATCAGGTACATATCCTAAATGTTTTTTTGCTTCAATAGGATTAGTTTTAATGTCATAATCACAAATTCTCACATTACCTTCTTCAAATGGAAAAAAGCCTGTTAGACATTTGATAGTAGTACTCTTACCTGCACCATTCTTACCAAGTAATCCTACAATTTCTCCCTCATAACATTCTACGTTTATTCCTTCAATAGCTAAAGTGGTCTTCTTGCCATATCTTTTACTCAACCCTTTAATTTCTACTATTTTTTTCTTTTGATTATTAAAATCCATTTAAATTACCTCCATCTATGCCTTGAACTAACAGCAACTAATTCCTATTAATAGCTACAACGACAGAAAGGTATTAGTATATATAATATACTACAAAGCATCGTTTGAGACAATCCTTCAACATTTTTTTACAATAAAGATTCTTTATTGACTTATTTTTACCTTCCATCATTATTATCTAGATAGTATCTAGATATGACACAACTAAATTTTAACATAGTTTGTTATATGTTTCAATGAAAAAAAGTCCTGGTACAGATAACGATATATACAGTTTAATTTTATTAAAATTAACTTGTTTTTATGATGAATAAAAATGCCTATACTAAAGTCATCTATATTTATGATTTCTACATACTCTTTAATTTCACTAGTCATAAAAAAAAATAGCCTTATGGCTATTTCTTATTATTAGAGTTCTTTTTCTTCTTGTTTTGAAATGCATTATATTTATCAAATATAGGTTTCATCTCTTCTTGATATATTTTGCTTTGTTGTTTAATAAATACTAAAGCTTCTTCAATGGTCATACTATTAATCACTTTTTCTAGATTAATCGCATCTTCTATCTTACTAGCGTATACAGCATCTTCCATACCTGCAAAAACATGACTATGATCTTTATAATTTACACCTGTAATAAAATAACAAGTAAAGTATTTTGTATGAACTGGAATATAGTAAACTCTAACTTGAGTTCTATTCTCTCTTCTTGCACAAATTCTAGCACGATATGATCCATACATTTCAATATAATCAGTATTGTTACCGCTAGTTACGGTATTCATAAATTCATATGATGTTAAACTAGAATCTCCCTCTCCTAAAAATTTATTAACTTTTTCAATGAAATGTCTATCATTAGGAATATCTTCAAGATCAACTCCATTACTAAATACAATAACGTTTCGTCCATTCATTGCTTCTTTTATCAATTCTTCATCAGTTTTTTCTTTTTCACTACCTCTAGTAGTTAAACTATTAATTGTAAAAGATGGCTTCATGTTATGCTCAACCATAATATCATCCATAAGCACATTTGGATCACTTGCACGCAATGAATAGTCTAAATGTTCTGCCTCTCTATCTAAAATCTTAATGGTATTATTTATGTCTTCAATTAATTTCGAAATTTCTTCAATTTTGCTTTCACTTTCTTTAATTCTATTACTATCTAAATGTTTTAGAAATTTATTTATATCTTCTTTAATAACATCACTTGAAATCATACTTATAGCATTATTTAGTATGTTCCTAGTAAAAATACTATCATCTTTTTCAGTTTGGTAAATGTTTAGCAAATTAGTTTTCGATTCAATTAAATCATTACTATCACTAATTCTCATTTGATAATCTTCGATTCTAGTAGATATAGTTTCTCTAATTCTTTCTAACAAGGTCAAATTAGGCACTTTTTTATACAATTCTTTATATGTGTTTAACAGTTTATCAGTAGCATCGTAAAACTCTTTGAAGCCATATTCTTTAGTCTCTAATTGACTTAATGTTTTATTCATTTTGTTATATTTTTTATTTCTGTCAGTATAGAGATTAAATAAATCATCTGCATTTAAACCATCAAATAAATGTGTATCTAACAAAAGATTCTCAATATCAATATTTTTCTCTTTAAAATTCAAATTAACATATTTGAAATCTCTATCTAAGATAACTTTATCATCAATTCCATCATAATTTTTTTTATCATAATAATATAGTTCACTAGCTAATAACTTATCAAAAGTAAAATCAGGGTTTTCATTACTGATGCATCTAGTAACCATCAAAGATAACTCTCTTTTATTAAGTCCTAAAATATTAGGATTTGCCTCTAATAATGTTTTTAACTCCTCACTTGTAAATAGTTCATTTAAAGTTGTAAAACTATAATCAATATTAATAAAATCAGGTTGTAAAAGCATCATGATCATATCTTCATTAATTTTTAATTCTCTAAAGTTAATATCTATTGTAGAACATACTGTTTCAATAAAATTTAGATTACCTACAATTGTGCCAATATCAGTTTTAAATAATACTTCATAATCATCAGTAGCCAACTTCTTTAAAAAATCAAAACTATAAAGATTAGAACTCAATTTAAAATCTGCACCTTGATATCCATGCTTTCTAAGAGATACATCCCCTTTTAAAAATTGTAAAACTTCTTTTAAGTTATTATTTTGTACTAATAATTCAGGTTTTTCTAATAAAATGTTTTCAAATATATCTTCATTTAAACTGTTATTATCACTATCGACATTGTTAATAAAAGTTCTAAACTCTTTTAAACTTGATTGAATCTCCTTTAGTTTAGCTACATTAGCATTTTTAAATATGTCTAAACACTTGTCTTTAACACCAATCAAATCATTTCCATTCAAGTCTGTATTGTGAATTACAAAATCTACCAATTCTTTAAATTTCTTCGCATCATACTCTAAGAAGAAATCTTTACACTCATTTAAGAATGAAGACATAAGCTTATCAATCTTATCTTTTCTCTCCTTACTAGGAATAATTAAGTCATTCAGATACATAGTACAATTACTAAAGAACTTATCTAATTCTTCATCTAAGAACTCATCTTGATTAACTTTATAACGTTGATATACAGCACTAATATTATCTAGAATATTCTTTTTTAAAGAATCATCTATATATTTGTTATCTTGAATAGCAACAAAAAGATCTACAAATAATTCTGATACTGCTTTTTCACTATCTAATTCTATCCTTTTTACTGAAGCCTTAATTCTATCTTTATGTTTACTAATAAAACTTAATCTATCTTGACTATTACGTAAATATCTCATAAGAGTATTAGTATTGAATTCTTCATCAGTAGTCATACTACATTCTTTAATCATCTTGAATACATCTTTACCAAAGATTGGATAAAACTCTTTTATAATATCCGTAAGAGCAAGTTCATGAGGCAAATGCTTCATAGAAAACAATTCTTCTACTTCCTCTGATAAAAATATCTTTTCTCCTTCTACCCCAAGTTCTACAATTCCTCTTTCAACCATATCAATAGCTTTTAAAACATAGTAAAGAGCATCATTTCTAGATTCTTCTAAATAACATTTATCGCATATTCTATTCGCAAAATCTAATATTGACACTTCATTATTTAGCATCTCTTTTTTATTCATTAGTCTAAACATGGTTCTAGCTAAAGTGACATTAGATAACTTATGACCCAATGAATAATTTAGATAATCAAAATTAATTTTTTTGGTAACATTATACAAATCCAAAAGGTAATTTGTATTAGGTTTAACTCTATAATTGCCAGTTTTATCATTAATAGCATTTCTTATTCCATAAGCAAAAGTTACATACTTTTGAAACTTCTCTATATCATAATTTAAGTCCATTAAAACATGATTTACATTTTCATAATCTTCTTTACTTGATGCAAAAACCTTATAGTAAAAATCCTTATAGATATAAGATATTATTTTCTTTTTTGTTTCATCGTCAATTTTTTCATTTCCTTGAATCATTGTAATAAAATATGCCAAATTGTAATTCATATAATCACCAACCTATTTTGATTATATCACTATTTATAGTTTATTGGTATATATTTTTTATGTAGTAAAAAATAAAAAAGTGATTTGCATCACTTAATTTGTTATTTTTATTACTTCCATAGAAGTTTAAAATAAATCATATCTTTTTCTATATGTCTACCATCATGATTAATATTGTCAGTAAATTTAGTTAGCTTTCTTTGAGTGACAAAATTATCTTTAAAGTTGTACATAATAGTGTCAATAATCCTAGTATCTAACACAGATTTATTGAAAATATCTTTAACATCATAACTGACTTTTTCTCCTGAATCAGGGATAACCCATTCATTCTTTTTCTTATTTAAATAATCATATATATCATCGTTTTTAACTTTGCTAGGTTGAGCTATAGAATTGATTTTTGTCTCTTTTAAAAACTTATTGAATATTGCTTTTTTAACTCCGAATTTAGAATCTAAAATTAATCTTACAAATCTAAAATCTTTATATGCTCTATAATAGGCATCTTCATCTATATAATCATAATTAAATATAGTTTTGGCTATAACAGCAAACATCTTAGAACAAATTTTTATTTGACTTTTCTTTGCTTTTATTGCCTTGTGATTAGATATTCTATATCCATATTCATTCATGACTAAAGTGTCAATTATTCCCTCCATATGGCCATGTCTTAAATTATATTTTTTATTAGTATAAGGGAATCCTGTCCTATAAAAAATATATGGATGCATATTTTTATCAAGCGCATAATGATACATAAATCCTCTAGTGAAATTTATCAATATTTCCCTTTCTTCACCCTCTTTTGAAAATGCATATTTTAACATTTCCATGAATAATTTATCTGGATTAATAGAGTGTATATCATATCCAAATTGTCTTATCCCATCAGTGTTTTTTCTCTTTTTTAGATTATATCCATAAAAGAAAAAAACATCAGCACCTTGACCTCCTAATAAGAATATATTTTCATAATTTTTATCCTTCACTAATTGCTTATTAAAAGCATAATGAGTTAAACTTGAAGGCATATTATTTCCCCTTTCTCTTCTTTAAAAATAATTTTTCTAATAAATGTGCTACTCCATCATCATCATTAGATTTAGTTATAACTTTAGCTAATTTTTTTAAATCTTCATTCGCGTTATCCATGATAATACTGTGGTTAACAGTCTTAAACATTTCTACATCATTATAATCATTACCAAAACCATAAGTGTTATCTAATTTTACATCAAGATAATTTGATAATGCTTTTATAGCAACACCTTTATTAACTTCATTATGAGTTACACTAAACCATATTCCCTTTTTCTCTACTATGCCAGTTTGAAAATATGAAGATTCATTTGCAATCTTACAATTTTTAAGTTTATTTATTTTCTTATATATCTTATTTGCAACATCTTGATTCTCAGGCTTTATAAATATTTGTTTTACATAATGATCTTTTATATATCTTTTAAGTGGTTTATCTAGTAGACGTTGATGCTCATTTCTAACTTCATCAGTTACCGTTTCAATATCATCTACTGTAAAAGCACATATAGATTTATATTTAGAAGCATATTTAGCTATTTTTAGTATATTTTTATTATTAATATATTTAGCATATATAACTTTTTTATCTCCATCATCATATACTTCAGCACCATTTGAGCTAATAATATACCTAGAAGCATTACTGTTGTTTTTCACCTTTAAAGCATGATATCTAGGTCTACCTGTAGTAATAACTACTTCAATATCATTTTCTTTTAGTTTAGATAAAACATCTATAGTATGATCGCTTATATTACCATCATTGTTTTTAAGAGTCCCATCGCTATCTACAAATACTAAATACTTCATATAATCACATCCATGACTATTCTACCAAAAAAAAGGAACTACTTTTAGTTTTTCAGACAATTAAATTAAATCCTTATATAAATTCCATGAATATTCTCTTATTGGATACTTTTTGCCATCATTAAAATATAACATCATCACTTTTCCTAAATCCTT
>JAZKZZ010000021.1:0-3078 GCA_045612885.1 Bacilli bacterium
GGCGTGGGAAAAACAAACTTATTGGAAGCAATATATTATTTATCTAATCTCGAATCGTTTAGATGTAGTGATGATAAAAACTTGATAAATGAAGTTAAAGGACAATTCAGATTAGAGGCGATAGTAGATTCAATAAATTATACACTAAGCATAGGTCAAAATTTTAAGGATTTACAAATAGATGGGATAGAGTATAAAAAATATCGCGATTATCTACGAAAGATAAATGTTATTGAATTTATACCTGAACAAGTTTATTTGTTTAAAGATTCACCTAAAGACAGAAGAAAGTTTATGGATAGGGAGCTATCTAAACTTGATAAAATTTATTTAGAGAACTTACTTGTATATAACAAATTACTTAAACAAAGAAATGAGTTATTAAAAACAAGTGCCTCTTATAAAGAAAAGTTATTTGAAATATTAGATGAAAAGTTATCAGGGTTACAAGAGTATATCATCGATAAAAGAAAAGAGTTCTTAATAAAACTTGAAGGTTATTTAAAAGAATTTAATGAAGAATTTAAGATAACTTTAAAATATAACTCTTTTATTGAAAATGTAGATAAAGGAGAAATATTAAAAAAGTATCAAGATAATTATTTGAAAGATAAAGAAAAAATGGTTACTACAATAGGTGTGCATAGAGATGACTTTACAATGTTTATTAACAATATAGAAATCGCTAATTATGCTAGTCAAGGAGAGCAACGATATTGTGTGTTGTTATTAAAATTAGCTTTGGCAAAACTTATAAAAGATATAATACAAAAAGACCCAATTATAATTTTAGATGATGTATTTTCGGAGTTAGATGAAAATAGAAAAGAAAAAGTGTATTTTATTTTGAAAGAATATGAGCAAGTGTTTATCAGTGGATGTCAAAAAGAAAAATTAGAGATGATTGAATATTTAATAAAAGACGGAAAAATCAAACTAGTTAAGGAGGAGTTAGTATGAGTGAAGAGTTAGTAGTAGAAGAATTAGATAAGGGGAAAGCTAGTTCTGTTTACACAGAAGATAATATTCAAGTATTAGAGGGGTTAGAAGCTGTTAGAAAAAGACCTGGTATGTATATTGGTACTACTAGCGAGAGAGGTTTGCACCATTTAGTATGGGAAATAGTAGATAATGCAATAGATGAGGCGTTAGCGGGTTATTGTACTGAGGTAAATGTAACAGTTACTCCTAGAGATGAAATTATTGTTAAGGATAATGGTAGAGGTATCCCTGTAGGTAAGCACCCTAAAACTGGTATTTCCACAGTTGAAACTGTATATACGGTATTACATGCTGGTGGTAAATTTGGTGAAGGCGGAGGTTATAAAGTAAGTGGAGGTCTTCATGGAGTTGGTGCTAGTGTTGTTAATGCTCTTAGTGAATATGTTGAAGTTAGAGTATGTAAAGAAGGAAAAGAATACTTTACTAGATTTGAAAATGGAGGACACGTAGTAGCTCCTTTAGCTCAAGTTGGTACTACAGATGAAACTGGTACTACAGTTTTATTCAAACCAGATAGTACAATTTTCCAAGAAACAACAGTATTCAATTATGATATTTTAAAAGAACACTTAAAACAAAGTGCCTTCTTAAATAAAGGGTTAAAAATAACTTTAGAAGATCAAAGAGTTGAACCTTTAAAAAGAGATGAATTTAAATACGATGGTGGAATTAAGGAATATGTTGAGTTTTTAAATAAAGCTAAAAACACATTACATGAAGTTGTTTATACAGAAGGAACAGATAATGGAATATATGCTGAAATTGCTTTCCAATATAATGATGGATATACTTCAGGGATATATTCTTATTGTAATAATATTAATACTCATGAAGGTGGAATGCATGAAGATGCATTTAGATATACTTTAAATAGATTGATAAACTCATATGCTCGTAGCATGAAAGTATTAAAAGATAATGACGAATCTTTTACAAGCGATGATACTAAAGAAGGTTTAATAGCAATCATTTCAGTCAGACACCCTAATCCTCAATATGAAGGACAAACTAAAACAAAACTTGGAAATAGTGATGCTAAAAAAGCGGTTAATGCAGTATTTGCTGCTAAGCTAGATAGATTCTTTAAAGAGAATCCAGATATTATTAAAATAATAGTAGATAAAGTAGTTTTAGCTTCACGTGCTAGAGTTGCTGCTAGAAAAGCAAGAGAGGCTACTAGAAAACGTGGTATCGATATGTTAAGTGATACTACAGGTAAGTTGGCTGATTGTTCTTGTAGAGATCCTAAATTAAATGAATTATTTATAGTCGAAGGAGATTCAGCGGGTGGTAGTGCTAAGCAAGGTAGAGATAGAGAGCATCAAGCTATCCTTCCACTTAGAGGTAAAATCCTAAATGTTGAAAAAGCTAGACAAGATAGAGTGTTTGATAACCAAGAAATATCTACAATGATTAAAGCTTTAGGTGCAGGTATTCAAAAGGATCTTGATTTATCTAAATTAAATTATCATAAAGTTGTAATCATGACCGATGCAGACGTTGATGGAAGTCATATCCAAATCTTATTATTAACATTCTTCTATAGATATATGAAAGAATTAGTAGAACAAGGGCATGTATATATTGCTTGTCCTCCTCTATATCAAGCTAAAGTTAAATCTATAAAAGAACCATTCTATTTATACAGTGATCAAGAATTAGAAAACTTAAAGAAAGAATTAGCTAAAGAAAATGAAAAAATGGAAATTCAACGTTATAAAGGTCTTGGAGAAATGGATTTCAATCAATTATGGGATACAACAATGAATCCTGAACATAGAACGCTATTACAAGTTAGTGTAAGTGACGCTATGGAAGCAGATAGAGTATTTTCAATGCTTATGGGTGAAAATGTAGAACCTAGAAAAGTATTTATTCAAGAAAATGCTACATTTGTAGAGAATTTAGATATTTAGGAAGGAGGAAATAACAATGAGTGAAGAATTAAATAATGTAAACGATGAAATTAGTGAAAATATTACTCCAAAAGGCATAAAAGTTGTTGATATGACTAAGAAAGTTCAAGCTGCTTTCTTGGATTATGCTATGTCTGTTATTGTTTCCCGTGCCCTTCCG
>JAZKZZ010000022.1:0-20888 GCA_045612885.1 Bacilli bacterium
TTTAAAGTATTACTTGTTGTATTTATTTGTATATTATGGAAATGTTTCATCAATATTAATATTCACTCATGATATTTATTTAATGGGAGGACTGGTAATGATAAATAATCCAAATTCCTTTTATTTTATTTTTTTAGAATTAGTGAATATTGTTGTTATAGAAATAATATTCTTTAGTATACGATCAATAAAATTATTTAAAAATTATAGATTACAAATCTCGGTTATGATTGATGGTAAATATCAGGATTTTAGTGGTTACTTAGATAGCGGTAATACTCTAATGAAGGACGGTTTGCCAGTAATATTTTTAAGTGAAAGACATTTTTTAAAAGGAGAATATAATTCGATGATTGTAGATGGTATAGGAAAAAGAAGGTGTAAGTACTTTAAAACTAACGTTATTGTTAACAAAAAAGAGAGAGAAGTAATATGTGCCAGTGGTAATAAAGATGGTTTTAAAGGTTGTGATTGTCTTATAAATATCTATTTGATGGAGGAGAATAAAGATGAAACTAATAAATAAGTTAATTGGTATTTTTATAAAAGATGATGTTTTATACATTAATGGCAGTGATGTATTATTGCCACCTTTAGAGAAGGAAGAAGAATTTGAGCTATTAGAGAAGGTTAAACTAGGTGATTTAGAAGCAAGAAATATATTAATAGAGCATAACTTAAGATTAGTGGTATATGTAGCAAAAAGATTTGAAACAAATTCTTTTAATTTAGAAGATTTAATAAGTATTGGAACCATGGGATTAATAAAGGCAATATCTACATTTAAATTTGATAAAAACATCAAGTTAGCAACTTATGCCTCACGTTGTATTGAAAATGAAATTTTAATGTATCTTAGAAAAAAATCAAGGATGAGGATTGAAGTTTCATTAGATGAGCCATTAAGTACTGATGATGAGGGAAATGAATTACTTTTATCAGATGTATTAGCAAATGATGTATATGGAGTTACAGATAATCTACTCGAGCAAGAAAGACAAGATAAACTGCAAGTTGCACTTATCAGTTTAAGGCCTAGAGAAAGAGAAATATTGGAAATGAGATTTGGATTAAAAGGAAAAGATGAATTAACTCAAAAAGAAGTGGCGGATATGTTAGGGATATCACAATCTTATATCTCTAGACTAGAAAAAAAGATTTTAAGGAAACTAAAGAATAAGATAGCAAAATAAGACCATACTCTTACTAGAAAGTAGGAGAAATTATGGCTAAGCATAAAGTAGATATAGTAGGTATTAATACAAGTGAGATAAAAGTTTTATCAAATAACGAAACTGTGCTTTTATTAGAAAAGTATAGAAACGGAGATATTTCATGTAAAGATCAAATCATTATGGGAAATTTGAAACTAGTATTATCAATGGTAAAAAAGTTTGCAACACGACATGATAACCAAGATGATTTGTTTCAAATAGGATGTATTGGTCTAATTAAGGCCATTGATAACTTTAATCCTAATTTTAATTTACAGTTTTCTACTTATGCAGTGCCAATGATTATAGGTGAGATAAAAAGATATTTGAGGGATAACACACAAGTTAGAATATCAAGACAAATAAAAGATTTAGCATATAAAACATTAAAAGAAAAAGAAAAATATCAAGCTGAACATTTTAAAGAAATAAGTGAAGAAGAACTTTCAAAAAGATTAAATGTTTCAAGAGAAGAAATAAAAATAGCTTTGGATTCTACTACACCATTATGTTCTTTATACGATACAGTGTATAGTGATGAAGATGATAATATATTATTAATAGATCAAATAAAAGATGAAAATGATACTCCAGAGAATTTGGTTAATATTTTAACCTTAAATGATGCCTTAAAATCATTAAATCAGATGCAACAGAAAGTAATTAATCAAAGATATTATCTTGGTAAAACACAATTTGAAATAGCAAATGATTTTAATATCTCTCAAGCACAAGTTTCTCGTATAGAAAAAAGTGCTATTTCAAATATTAGAGCCTTTTTCTATTAAATATTTTAAAATTTTATGTATAATAGGATAGAGGTGTCTATTATGGGATTTTATGATAAATTAAAAGGGAAAATTTTCCCAGATGAGAAAGAAGTTTTATATTATTCAGGAGATAATGATAAAGAAGATGGAAAGCCTGTATATATAAAAAATCCAAGTAATACATTTTATTCACCTACAAGCTTTGCCCAAACACGAATCTTAAGTGATAAATTAAAATCAGGAAATGTAATTACAATAGATGTTTCAAATATGGAAAAAAAAGAAGCACTGAGAATGATAGATTTTTTGGGTGGAGTTATGTATGCTTTAGATGGAGATATGAAGAAAATAAGTAAAAATATATTTGAATTTTCTATAAATAATGAAAAATAACCGGTGAATGGTTATTTTTTTATATTTATTAACAAAAAATATAAAAAATAAAAGACTAATAGTGTAATCTATATATTAGGAGGTGGAATTATGGCAAAGGAAAAATCTCAAGAGTTAGAAGAAAAGAAAAATAAACTTAGTTATGAGACGGAGCTTGCACTTTTTGGATTAATGATTGCTATAGTTTCACTTATTGGATTATTAAATCAAGGTTATTTTGGATCTATAATTACATATGGTTTAGTATTTATCTTTGGATCATGGTATTATATGGCGCTTATTGCACTTATATATTTTGGTATGTTTTTGTTTATCAAAAAGAAGAAACCTAAGTTTATGTCTACTTTAACTACGATTTCTTTTATATTATTAATTGTGTTTTTAGCTATAGCATCAAGCAAATACGAGGGAGCTAGTCTCTCTAATTGGTACACTTACTATAGAGCAGCTTTTGATAGATGTAAGGATGGAATACATGTAACTATTGCTAAAACCAACCAAGTAGGGGGAGGAGTAGTAGGATACTCTATGTATGCACTACTTGTAAGTGTATTAGGAGAGTTCATGTCAAATGTAATTATTGTCATTTTAGTTTTAGCATTTGCATATTTAGCATTTAAAAAGCCACTTATTTATATTTATGAAAAGATGCTAAAATATATGGAAATAAGACAAGATAAAAAAGTTAAAAAGGCTAAAGAAGAAAAAACAGAAAATAAAAAACCTGTTAAGGAAATTAAAGTAGATAAACAAGTAAAGGGTGAAGGAACTCATTTTTTAACATACGATATTTTCACTGAAAAAATATTTGATGAGGGAGAAGTAACAATTGAACCTGTCAGTACAAGTGTTTTTGATCATTCTTCATTAAATATTGATAGTACAACAAATATAATGTCTCGAGAAGTAAAGAAAGATATTATTGAAGAAACTAATGAAGAAATGAATAAAACTGACTCTAATCTAGAAATAAATAATTATATGGATGTTAGAGAAATTATTACAGATTATAACAAGCAAGCTAATAATTTCAATAGTGAAGTATCTAACTATAGTGATGATATATATGATTACAATGATAATGAACTAGAAATTTGTAATCCAAATGAGAACAAAATAGAAGATAGTAAAGATGGTTTTGAATTTAATGTAAAAGAAGAAAAGATAGTTGAAGAGCCTAGAATTATAAAGCAAGAACCTATAACTAATTATATGGCTAAAGATATAGAGGTTTACAAAGAAGATACAAGTAGTACTCCATATATTGTTAATGAAGTGGAAAAGAAAGCTACTATTGATAACTTATATTCTCTGTTACTAGATAATACAAGCAATAACGCTAGTGATGAATTAAAAGAAGAAGTAGAAAATAATTGTCTTAGAATAAATCAAAAACTTGAAGAACTTAATATTAAAGCAAGAGTAAGCAATTATATTATTGGACCATGTGTGACAAGATATGAAATTGTCCCTGAGATTGGAGTTAGGGTATCAAGTATTGTAAATATTCAAAATGATTTAAAATTAGCGTTGGCTGCTGTTAATCTTAGAATGGAGGCTCCTATTCCTGGTAAGAGTGCTGTAGGAATAGAAGTGGCTAATAAAAAAAGATATCCTGTATATTTAAAGGAAGTATTAGAAAGTAAAAAAGATATTGATGATAAATTGTTAGTAGCTATTGGTAAGGATTTAGCAAATAACCCTGTAAGTATAAGCATTGATAAAATGCCTCACTTGCTTATTGCTGGAGCTACAGGTAGTGGTAAGTCTGTATGTATTAATGCAATTATCATGTCATTAATTATTAGAAGTACCCCTGAAGAAGTTAAAATGATTTTAGTAGACCCTAAGAAAGTAGAAATGTTACCATATGCAAATATGCCACATTTATTGTGTCCTGTTGTAACTGATCCTAGAAAAGCTAGTAATGCTCTTAAAAAAGTGGTAGTAGAGATGGATAAACGTTATGATTTATTTGCTAATAGCGGGGTTAGAAATATTGATTCTTATAACAAACTTTCAGGAAAAGAAAAACTATATAAATTAGTGGTAGTTATTGATGAGTTAGCAGATTTAATGTTAGTAGCTAGTAAAGAAGTTGAAGAGAGTATTCAAAGAATTACTCAATTAGCTAGAGCTGCAGGAATATACTTAATTGTTGCTACTCAAAGACCATCAGTAGATGTTATTACAGGAGTTATTAAGGCTAATATCCCTTCTAGAATTGCTTTTTCCGTTTCAAGTATGGTAGATTCTAGAACAATTCTTGATAGAGCTGGAGCTGAAGATTTACTTGGTAAGGGAGATATGTTAATGGATATCAGTGGTTCTAATAGTCTTAATCGTGTTCAAGGTGTGTATGTTACAGATGAAGAAATTTCTAATGTTGTAGAACAAGTAAAATTAAAGTATGATGTTGAATTTAAAGATGAATTTTTAAATCTTGAAGATGATAAAAAAGAAGTAATTAATAATTTAAATGAAGTTGGAGATAATAATGGTGATGATGATTTGTATAATGATATTAAAACTTTTGTTATACATAATCAAAGAGCATCAACATCATTACTTCAAAGATATTTTTCTTTAGGATATGCTAGAGCCGCTAGAATGATGGATAGACTAGAAGAAGATGGAATAGTTAGTGCAAGTAATGGTATTAAACCTAGAGAAATATTGGTTAAAGAGGATGATTTAAATAATGGAAATACTGGAGAAGCAAATTAAAGAAAACTTACAATTAAAGTTAATTAAAACAGAAAAGTTTAAATTGGTTAATATACAACTATCTTTTATGATGGAATTAAATTATGAGGATATAGCAGCTTATAACTTATTATTAAATTTATTGGTTACTAGAAATAGTAAATATAATAATATAAGTGCTTTTAATGCTTATTTAGAAAATAATTATGGAATGATTTTTACAGGAAGTTATCTAAATAAAGGTAATGTAGCTATTATGAGATTTTTATCTAGAGCGATTAATTCTAAATATACTATGAATGAGAATTTACTTAATGTTCAAATACAGACAATTAAAGATTGTCTTTTTGATCCATCAATAAATGAAGAATCACTTGAAGAAGTAAAAATGATATATATACAAAAACTTAAAGAAAAGAATAATCATAAGACATATATTTTAAAAAAGAAAGTTAATGAACTATTAGGAAAAGACACTCCATATGGAGTAAATATTGAATCGGATATTAACTCAATTAGTAATGTTACTTTAGAAAAGATAAAAGAAGTATATAATAAACTATTAAATAGTGATTGCAAAATATATGTATGCGGTGATGTAAGTGTAGAAGATATAGTAAATGAATTGTCATCATTTGAATTAAAAAGCAGTAATAAAGATCTTTTAAATATATCTTATCTTAAAGATTTAGATAAGAAAGAGATTCAAGTTTTTGACAGTAAATTTATGCAATCTGCAATTTCGATTATGTATCAATGTGATATTAAATATAATGATAGATTGTATTATCCATTTAAAGTGTTTCTAGAAATATTAAATTATGACTTATTCAATATTATAAGAGAAAAATATAATTTTTGTTATTATATTTATGCCATGAGTAATAACTTTTTAAATATTGTAGAAATAGCTTCTGAGATTGAAAGTAAAAATTTAGAAAAAGTGGTAGAACTTATTCAAGAGATTATAGATGGTTATAGTAGTACTTTTGATGAAGAAAGATTTAATATTTGCAAAAATAAAATTTTAACATATATTGCAAATTCTACGGATTCTCCTAGAGATTTAATAGAATTATATTTTGGTTTTGATTTTACAAAAACAGTTGCTAGTATTGAAGAGTTAGAGGCAAGGTATGTAAGTGTAAGTAAAGAAGATGTAATTGAGGTTAGTAAGATGATGAAATTGAAAATGATTTCTATCTTAAAGGAGGAAAATCATGGATAAGAGATATTATGAAGGTGTAAATGAGACTGTTTATCATTCAATTTCTAATAGTGGACTAAATGTATATATTATAAAAAAAGAAGGTTTTGCTTCTAAGTCTGCTTATTTTGCAACAAGATTTGGTTCATTTAATACAGGGGACATTGTATTAAACAATGATAAAGAAGTAAAAGTAATCGGAGGATTAGCTCATTTTTTGGAGCATAGAGTGTTTGATTATAAATTAGGAAATGTTATAGATTTATATTATAAACTTGGCGCTGATGTAAATGCTTATACCAGTTATGATAGAACGGTATATTATTTTAATACTATTGATAATTTTAATGAATGTTTGGAGTTATTACTGGATTTTCCTATCTCATTTACTATGAGTGAAGAAAAAGTAGAAAATGAAAAAGACATTATTGTTAGTGAGCTATTAATGTATCAGGATGATCCAAATGAAAAGTTATTTAGAGGTCTAATGAATGCTATGTACAAAGAGCATCCGATTAGGTTTGATGTAGGAGGAGAAGTTGAAGAAGTTAGAGCAACAACTAGGGACTTACTTGAGTCTGTTCATTCTACCTTTTATAACCCTAAAAATATGGTTTTAGTTATTGTTGGTGATATAGATGTAGAAGAGACTATAAATATTATTAATAATAAGGAATTTAACAATAATAATTTTAATTATAAAAAGAATGAGATTAATGAAGATGAGAATGTAATTGAAGAAAAGAAAGTTGTTTTTTGTGAAGTAAATAATGAAAAAATGATGATAGGATATAAGTTATTACCTATGGATACACTTCCTAAGTCTTCACAAACAAGAGTATTTTTAGCTTTAGATTTATTAACATCTATATTATTTGCTCCTAGTAGTGACTTTTATAAAGAAATGATTGATGAGCAATATGTTTCTTCTTTGTTTTTAGATATGCTTCAATACGATAATATGTTTGCATTATTATTAGAGGTGGATTTATTAAAAAATGAAGAGGAAGTATTTGAAAAGATAAATCTTAGACTAAAAAATGCAAAAGATGTAATTACTCAAGATAAGTTAGATAGTATAAAGAAAAAGGAAATATCTACTATTATCAAAGGAAGTGATTCTTGCAGTACTTTAGCGAAACAATATATGACTTTTCTTTTAGATGATATGGATTATTTTGAAATTATTGATTTAATTAAGAGTATCGATATTAATGATTTAAAAGATGCTTATGATGCTTTTTATAAAAATGCAAAGCATAGTTATTGTGTTTTAAGGAGTAATAATGATTAAGGGTATTGGTGTAGATATAGTTAAGATATCTAGATTAGAGTCTAAATTAAAACATAAAGTATTATCTAGTGAAGAAAGTTTATTGTTTGATAATATGAGTGAGATTAGACAAAGAGAATTTTTAGCTGGAAGATTTGCTCTTAAGGAAGCATTATTTAAAGCTGGATTAAAGATTAGTTATAATAATATGAATATAAAATATAATGATGATAATAGTATTTATTTAGAAGGATATCCAAATATAAAAATAAGCATATCCCACGAAAAGGAATATGCTATAGGATACGCTATAATTGAATCTTAATATTCATATATTGTGTTTTTAATAGAGGCATCTATATTAAGATTGAAGGTTTGATAACTTTCAATCTTTTTATTTAATCTATAGGCTAAGTCTTCAAAATGATAAATGTCTATATCTTTATATGTATTATAATAAGTATCTGTTATTTCTTTATATATAAAATCATGTAGTTTTTCTTCTATTTGAGTGGGAGTTAGAGTTGTATGATTGTAATTTAGTTTACTTACTACTTTTAAATCTACATATATTTGATTATCTCTAATGGTAGTTTTCCATTTAGAGTCTTCTACTTTTATATTTAGTAAAAAATTTTCATTTCCTAATTCTATATCAAAATAATTTCTTTTATTTTTCCATTTTAATCCCTTAAGAGTCCCCATATCAATAAATTTGAAATTACCATTTTTAGTTAAAAAATATCCTCCATCTAATTGATAAATATTTACTGGTTTTAGTTCACCATTATTTTCTTGCATTAAATGTTTTTTTGACATAACAAGGCTTGGTAAATAAAACATTCTTTTATTGTCTACATAGGCTTTAGAAGTGTTTAATAATTGACTAGGTAATAGGAAGTCGTTAAGATGTTTTTGATCTGGTCTACTTAGATAAAAGTATGTGTTTGTAGAGAAGTTTAAACTGTTAATATTAAGAATTTCTTTTGGTTCATCTTTAGTATAATAAACATAGATATTAGTTCTAAATAAAGGATTATTAATGATATAAGAAGTCAAATCTTTGTAATCCATTGTAGAATCAGTAAATAAACTATCGTGTAAGATAATACTGCGTATTTTAATAGTACTTACATTACCATCAGTGACAACTGCTGCTCTTTCACTGGCCTCACTAATAGTATCTCCTTCAAACATAATGGTTGTATAAAGAGTATCATGTTGACTACTCTCCATTTCTATAATACTAGATATCGAATTACTAAGGACTAATAAGTAAATTTGAAATTTATTATTTTGTTTAGATAATAAAACAGTTAAAGGAAAAACCATTTGAGTTATATCTTTTCTATGTATAATACATCCAGAAAAAGAAAAGACAAAACTCAAGATTATTAATAATTTAATTTTCTTCATTTTTTACACCTCTATTTCTCTTTGAAAGAAAATTTGCTGGTATTAAATTCTTCTTAAATTCTTTAAAATCAAAAGGCGCAATTGGATATAAGTATGGTACAAAGATACTTTCTTTGCTGGATAAGTAAATAAGAATAAGTATTAATCCTACACTTAATCCAATAAATCCAAATAATAAAGTAGAAAATATTAAAAACCATCTAAATAAATTCACACTTGTATTGAAACTAGAATTGTTTGAGATTACATAACTAGCAATAACACTAGTTGCTGCGATAAAAAGAGATTCTTGACTTAACATACCAGCATCTATTACAACTCTACTTATCAGCAAACTTCCTACTACCATTAAACTAGCATCTAATCCTTTAGGAAGTCTAGTTCCTGCAATTCTAAAGACCTGCAAAAATAGTTCGGCTATTACAACTTCAGTAGTAAAGGAGAAAGAGATACCTTTTCTAGAGTTTATGGTAGTAGCAATTAAATCAATTGGTAATAACTCAGGATAGTAATTTATTATTGCTAAGGTCAATGGCGAGAGTAGAATTGCTGCAAAAAAAGCGGCTATAAATAAGATCCTATCAAAGAAAATAACAAAATAATTTTCACTTAACGAATCGTGATAATCTAGAAAAAAATGGAATGTCGCAGGAGCAACTAGCGCAAGAGGAATGCCATCAATCAAAATTATCACTCTATGATTTATCATCGATTCACTTATAAAATCAGCACGTGCTGTGTAGGAGAGTAGAGGAACTAGAGATTTTTTATTGGCAAGTAGAGATTCAAGTTGCCCAATGTTAGATAAAGATTTAATCTTAGCAGTTTTTAATTTTTTATCGATATACTCTATTACTTTCGGTTTAGGATATTTATCTAGATAGAGTAATGCTATTTTAGTTTGAGTGAGATCACCAATAACATATGTTTTAATATTTAAATCTGTAGTTTTTAGTCTTTTTTGAATTAAAGCGATATTGTCATCTAAGTTTTCTATCAAAGCGTCTTTAGGTCCACTAATGGTAATATCAACACTAGATTCACTTACACTCCTTTTTGGTATGTTATTAAGATTTAAAGAAAAATATTCTTTTTGTTTATAGTCATATATTATAAGTGAACCAGAAAATACAGATTCTACTATTTCATTTTTATTAATTTGCTTAAGATTAGCAATGATGTTTTTATATTCTTTAGTTGAAAGAATAGGAATTATATCTCTTTGTAATCTGATAGAGTCAGTTTGTGTATAATCATATATAAGTAGTAACTTATTTGCATCATCTATTGGTAAAATCAGGACAAAAGGATTGTTTTTAAAAAGATTAGACATCTCTTTTTTGACACTAATTAATGACATTTTTTAACCTCCTTTTAGAAAAAAAACTTATTAATAACATTATTATTAAAATAGATGAAGCGCTAATCAAAATAGGTGTGATTATTTGTCGATAAAATTCTAATCGTAATTGTAGATAATAGAATATCAATATTGTTAAACCAAATATGATGAATATTCCTTTTTTCTTTAATTTAAAATTATCTTTTATATTAAAATAGAGGAGTGGTAATCTAGTGAATATACTGACTGTAACCCAAAATAAGTAATAGTAATCAATATTATCAAAATTAGTTTCAATTGACATGAATTTACCACTTTCAAAGTAAGGAAAACTAACACTTTCTAATAATAGTCCAAATTCCATTCCTTCCCTTAAAACTGTATAAATTCCTACAAGTGAAATAAAAGAAGCTATAATCATAACTAAAGGAGTATTAATTTTATTATTATGATCAATAAATTCATTATTAGCTAATAAAAGTATAGGTTCAAATACGATAGGTAAGAGAAGTAAGATTATAATAATAGGTTTATCGATATGAAAAATATTTGACAAGGGGAATAGCTCTGCTACTTCGTGATTAACGGTGTATACAAAATTAAAAATAAAAAATACACCAAATAATATAAAGGCTAGTGAATAATATATTTTAGAGTTTTTAAACATTACATAGAGAATCGGTAATAATAAAACAATAGCAATAATAAATGATTGTACGGATTGATAATAATAATTATGAACCATTACTGAAACATAGTTTAATGTCAGAATGCTTGTTATAGTTAGGTATATGATATTTAAAATGGTAAAGGTAAATCCTAATTTTATCGATAGTGTAGAGTTTTTATTAATTTTCCTTATAACATAAAATAATATTAAAGGCATTAATAAAGCACCTACAATAACTGGGATTATCAATTTCATTCCATGAAACGCATAAAGAATTTGGATATATACTTGGTAGATGAAAAAACCATATCCAGTTAAATACATAATTAAAAAATGAGTTCCATCATATTTTCTTTCCATAATTTCACTTCCCATTACAGTATGGACTTTGAAACAAATATGAAACAAATTTGGGACATTAATAAATATTTTATCTGCTATTATTAAGAAAAGGAGAGGAAAATTATGGTTAATGAAGTTATACTAGTAGGTAGAATTAAAGATTTAGGATTAGAGGAAAATAATAAAAAGGATATCATCTTAGAAGTAGAAAGACCCTTTAATGATGTTGATGGTAGGATAAGTGATACATTTATCTGTAGACTTTGGACAGCCATCTTTTCTAAAATCATAAGATATTGTAAACAAGGAGATTTAATGGCTATAAAAGGCAGAATGATTAATGAAAATGAATCAAGTATTGTCATGGCAGAAAATGTTGTTATTTTAAATAAATCAAGAGAGAACATTTCCAATAAACAATAAATTTGATATATTTATAATGGTGATTTGTTATGATACATATAGGTAAATACTTTGGTTATATATTTAATGGCGCAGGCAAGATTTTAGTATATCCTCATCATGCTAAAAAATATGTAAAAAGTAAGGATGATTATCCATTGGAAGAAAGATATTCTTTCGTAAAAGGCAAAGTAAAAGAAGTTTTTGATGATATCTTAAAAGTAAAATTAGAAGTTAGCGGATTAGATAAACTTACTAATGAAGATACATATTTGTTTGTCCCTAATCATCAAAGTATGCTTGATCCACTTGCCTTGATATATATTTTTGATGATCCTACAATTTTTGTAAGTAAGAAAGAAGTATATAAAATGCCAATAGTAGGAAAAATTGATTACATTATTGATGCCATATTTTTAGATAGAGAAAGTCCAAGGGATGCACTTAATATGGTAAAGAAGTGTAGAGAGTACTTAACTAACAAGACTAATGTTGTTGTATTTGCTGAAGGTACAAGAAGTAAGAATAAGGAAGTTAATATTGGAGAATATAAGGCTGGTTCCTTTAAATGCGCATATAATACAGGAGCAAAAATTGTACCTGTAGTTATTGATAAATCGTATATAATATTATCTAATAAACACAAAAACACTGATAAAGTAATTAAAGTTAGTTTTTTAGATCCTCTTGATAAAGAGGAATATGAATCATTATCTACTTCTGAATTAGCTACTCATGTTAATAATATGGCCAAAAATGAACTAGAAAGACTAAGAAATAATGATAAAAAATAAAAAATAATATTTATCTATAGAAAATATAAAAATGAATTGACAAAAAACAGGATGCTATGTATAATCTTAGTGTCGCTTAATGAATGATCGATAAACTATGATGTAATAGGAGGTGTCAATATGGCAGTACCACAAAGAAGAATTTCAAAAACAGCAAAAAGAAAGAGAAGAACACATCAAAAGTTAGTAGCACCTAATTTAGTTTCATGCTCAAACTGTGGTGAGAAAATAAAATCTCATATCGTATGTCCTAGCTGTGGATATTATGATGGCAAAAAGGTTTTATAGTTTTTGATAATTGATAATTAATAATAATTAGGATCGAAAGATCCTTTTTTAATTTCTTTAATCTTTTTGGCCTTAAATATGCCATTTATGACTTTAATATGTTATATTAAAGGTGATATTATCGGAAATAATTTATATGATGAGAAGGATTTTTATTAGTTGTGTATCTATCTCTAATTTTTAGTGTCCTTGTTTATATAAAAATATGAAGTGTATTATCAGTGTAATAACAATAGAAAGGTGTGAAGAAAAATTTATGTATAATCATAAAAAATGTATAGCAATGTTATTAGCAGGAGGTCAAGGAAGTAGATTATATGCCTTAACTACTAAGATAGCTAAACCTGCTGTATCATTTGGTGCTAAATATCGTATTATAGATTTCACTTTATCAAACTGTGTTAATTCTAATATCGATACAGTAGGAGTACTTACTCAATATCAACCATTATTATTAAATGACTATATAGGTAATGGTCAACCTTGGGATTTAGATAGAACATTTGGAGGCGTTCATGTTTTATCTCCATATCAAGCTAAAACATCTAAAGAATGGTTTAAAGGAACAGCAAATGCTATTTATCAAAATATTCATTTTATAGAGAATTACAATCCAGAGCATGTTCTTATCTTATCCGGAGATCATATCTATAAAATGGACTATCAATTGATGTTAGAAGATCATATTAAGAATAACGCTGATTGTACTATAGCTGTTTTAGAAGTTCCAATTGAGGAAGCAAGTAGATTTGGAATAATGAATACTGATGAGAATAATCGTATCGTTGAGTTTGAAGAAAAACCTGCTCAACCTAAATCAAATAAAGCATCAATGGGAATTTATATATTTAAAACTGAGAAATTATTTAAATATCTAAAAGATGACGAAAAGGATCCAGCATCTAGTAATGATTTTGGTAAGAATATTATACCTACTATGTTAAATAAGGGTGAAAAGATGATGGCTTATCCATTTAAAGGATATTGGAAAGATGTAGGAACAATAACTTCACTTTGGGAAGCTAATCAAGATTTACTAGGTGATAATCCAAAGTTTGATATTTACGATACAAACTGGAAGATTTATTCTAGAAATATGGGTATTGAACCAGAGTATATAGCTAAAGGTGCAACAGTAAAGAATTCACTTATCACAAGTGGTGCTAAGATATATGGTACTGTAATAAATAGTGTAATTGGCCCAAGTGTAGTAGTAGAAAAGGGAGCAGTTGTTCAAGATGCAGTTATTTTTGCAAACAGCAAAATCAAAGCTAACTCATCTGTAAATTATAGTATTATAGATGAAGAAGTTATTATAAATGAAGATTGTATTATAGGTGCACCAAAAGCAAAAGGAATTGGAATTGCGCTTATAGGTAGAGGTAGTGTAATTAATAAAGGAACTATGGTTGAAGCAGGTGCTAATATCGATAGTGCTTTAGTAAAGGAGAATGCTTAAGATGAGTGCGTTAGGAATTGTATTTTCAAATATTCATAATGAGACAGTTGATGAATTAACTAGAAGAAGAACATCAGCATCTATTCCTTTTGGAGGAAGATATAGATTAATAGATTTCACTTTATCTAACTTTATTAATTCTGATATTGAAACTGTAGGAGTACTTGCTCAAAAGAATTATCAATCTTTAATGGATCATGTAGGTTCAGGTAAAGATTGGGATTTGTCTAGAAAAAATGGTGGTTTAGTAGTATTTCCTCCGTTTGGTTATTATAAAAATGTAGATTTATACTCTAATAGACTAGAGGCTTTAAAAAGTGTTTTAGGGTATTTAGGAAAAAGAAATGAAGAATATGTTGTTTTAACTGATTGTGATAGTGTTAATGTTATTGATTATGCTGATGTTATAGAAAAACACGAGCAAAATAATGCTGATATAACTCTTGTGTATATTAATACTAAAGTAAAAAAAGATTTAGTGTCTCATATGTCTGTTAAGGTAGAAAGAGATGGAAGAATCTCTGATGCTAATTTAAAAGCTAAAGAAGGCGAAACTCAAAATGTTGCTATTAATGTTTGGGTAATGAATAGAAAACTACTTCAAGGATTAATTCAAGATGCTACACTTAGTGGAATTAAGAGTTTCGAAAAAGATATATTATTAGCAAATATTAAATCTCTTAGAATATATGGATATGAATATAATGATGTTTATTTACATATGAATAATATGGAAAATTACTTTAGAGGTAATATGGCTTTACTTAATGAAGGAATTAGAAATGCTTTATTTGCTAATGAGGAAAGAAGAATATATACGAAAGTAAGAGATAGTGCACCAACTAGATATGGTGAGCATTCTGAAATTGAAAATAGTTTTATAGCAGATGGATGTGACATCCAAGGTAAAGTAGAAAATTGTATCTTATTTAGAGGTGTTAAAGTAGGTAAAGGTGCAGTAGTTAAAAATTCTATTTTAATGCAAGATACTATAGTAGGAGCAATGTCTACATTAGATCATGTAGTAACTGATAAAAATGTAGTGATTAAAGAAAAAAGTAATTTATCTGGATGCGAAAAAGTTCCTTATTATTTAGGGAAAGATTTAGTAGTTTAATAATTATATTAAAAAATCAGATGACTAGTCATATAGTTTATTTAATAGATAGACTATCTGGCTAGTCATTTTTACATTGACACTAAAACTGAGTTGTATTAAAATTTAGTTGAGGTGGGAACATGAATAAGGTAAGTAATGAAGTAATGAATAGTTATATGGATACACTATCAATTGATTTAAGAAAAGATAAAATAAAGGAATTCTATAGATTTTTAGATAATCCTAAATATTTTAAAAATGATAGTGAAGAAGAGATTGAGAACACTAAGAATATATGGGCAGGATATGCATATTTGATTTTATTAGATAAGATTAATAATGTAACTATTAGTGATAAAGAAGAAGATTTCTTAAACGCATATTATGAAAAATTATTAACTAAAAAACCACTTAATGAGTATGAAAATCAAGTCAATGGATTATTTATTAAGTATCGTTTAAGTAAGGATTTTGTAAATAATAATTCTGTTCAATTTCCTATATATATGGGATCTGAAGAATATAAGCAAGGATTAAAGGAATATGTTAAAACTATAGAGAATATGATTTGTAGTTTATATCAAGATAATTACACACTAGATGCTACTAAAACAATTCAATACAATATCAATTGTAGAGGTAAAAATATTAAGTATACTAGGCATTTAATGGAAGCCTCTTATAGACGCTTTTTGCAAGATGATTATAATCTTAGTTGCCCACTAGATATAGTAAAAGAAATAGCAAGAACAATAGAATTGCAAAAACTTGAGACTGTAAGAAGAAATGAAATTAGTCAAAGAGCAGTAGTATACACAATTGAAGATTATTTAGGATCTAAATCTGTTCCAAAGACTAAACTTGCTAGGGTATACGCTTCTTTACATACAAAGATTATTAAGAATAAACAAATTGTAATAGATAGTAACAAAGCAGTTTTAGATGAATTGAAGTCATTAAATGAAGTGTTTAAGAAAACAATTTATGCTGAAATAGACACTAAATTTGAAAACTATATAGATACATATGATATGAGAGTTAATGATATGCATCATTTTGTATCTGATAGTGATTTCTTTGATACAAATAATTTAGAGAAAGATGGAACATCTAAACTATATCAAATGTATTTAAATGGATTAAAAGCAATGCCTAGATCTAAATTAACTAATGTTACTAAGTATTTTGCACTTAATGGTGATACGCTAACTACAGTAGAAATGGATTATATTATAGGTATTTACAAATATCAAATAGAAACTACTAAAATTGAATCTAAAAAAATCAAATTGCATGAAGAGATGCTAAGAATTAGAGAGGTTATAAAATATGTTGAGTCATTGTCATATTCATATGCGATTGAACGTGCAATAAGAGAACAATCAGCTTCTCAAATGACTACTGTTTTAGGACTAGTTCATGATCATTATAATGATTATGTTGATATGAAATATAGAGTTACTAGAGCTTATAGTAATTTAGATAACTATGCAAGTAGTGGTTCACCTAGCAAAACACAAGGACTTTTAAATAAGAAAAAAGAATTAAAATCAATTCTTGAAACTTGCAAAGTTATAGATAGAATGTTTGATGAATACGAGTCTTTACAAGGAAGAATATTTGATATAGATCCTGCTAAAGATGTTGTAGTTAGAAAAGTAAAGGATCATAGTAGAATTATTGCTATGATGCAAGAGCTAACAGGTAAGGGTGTATCTACATGTGAAGAAATGTTAGAAGCATCAATTGAATATGGTCAACCAATCATTAAAGGATTAAAGCCAGGATTTAAGAATTTTGTAGAAGAAACACTAGCCTTAAAAGGTGCCTCAGATTTTAAAAAGAAAAAAGGCAAAAATAAATAAATAAATCAAAAAAAATAAGGACACTTAGAAAAAAGTGTCTTTTTTTATAAAAAAAATTAAAAATTTCCCACAAATTTATGCAAAAAGTGTTTACATAATCAAAAAAAGGGGTTAATATGAGGGTGTAAGTGGTGAAAAGTGGTAGAAAGTGGTGATTGGTATGTTTATGGGGCAATACTTACATAACTTAGATGAAAAGGGCCGTATTATCATACCGACTAAAATCAGAGAACAACTTACTTCTTCTGTTGTAGTTACAATCGGATTTGATAAATGTATCTCTTTGTATTCAATGGAAGGTTGGGAGAAATTCCAAACTTCATTACTTGCATTACCTAGCAATTCACAGGATGCACGTAAACATGTACGTTTAATCGTTGGTAGTGCTTCAGCACTTGAATTTGATAAGCAAGGTAGAATAAATCTTCCAAGTAACTTATTAAATCATGCTGGCGCTAGCAAGGAATGTGTAGTTGTTGGTGTACTAGATCACGTAGAAATTTGGTCTAAGGAAGTATGGGAAGCATATCAAAATGCTGCTATGGATTCTATGGAAGAGGTAGCAGAAAAATTATCAGGCTTTGGTAATTAATATGAATAAACATATTTCTGTATTACTTAACGAGTCTATTGAAGGGCTCAATATTAAAGAAGATGGTATCTATGTTGATGCGACTTTAGGAAGAGCAGGGCATAGCAGCCACATACTTAGTCGATTATCTAATAAAGGTAAATTGTATTGCTTTGATAAAGATAATGACGCAATGGAGTACTCTAGAGAAAGGCTATCGGCTATATCTCCCCAATTCGAACTGATTCACTCCGATTTTAAAAATATCAAAGAAGAATTGTTAAAACGTGGTGTCAGCTCAGTCGATGGTATCATATTTGATCTAGGTGTCTCCTCTCCCCAACTAGATAATGGTGAAAGAGGATTCTCATATAACTATGATGCAAGATTAGATATGAGAATGAACAAAAATGATAAGCTAGATGCTTACACCATTGTAAATACCTATAGCGAAACTGATCTTAGAAAACTTATATTTACTTATGGCGAGGAAAGATATGCAGCTTCTATTGCTAAGAATATAGTACAAGCAAGAAGTGAAAAACCAATAGAAACAACTTTTGAGTTAGTTGAAGTTATTAAAAAAAGTGTTCCTACAAAATATCTTAGAGAAACGCATCCCGCTAAAAGAACATTCCAAGCGATTAGAATAGAAGTTAATGATGAGCTAAATGGATTAAAGTTAGCTTTAGATAAAGCACTAACTATACTTAATCCTAAAGGAAGAATAGCAGTTATAACATTTCATTCTTTAGAGGATAAGATTGTAAAGGAAAGGTTCAAAAATGCATGTGAGGGTGAAAAGTGGAATAGATATATGCCAGTTACTAATGAAAAACAGTTAGTTGAGTTTACTTTAGTTAATCGAAAACCTATTCTTCCTAGCGATGAGGAATTAAGTGAAAATAGAAGATCACATTCTGCTAAACTTAGAATTATTGAAAAAAATTAAAGGAGCGTGGAAACTATGTTGATGAAGAAGAAGATGAAGACGAAGTTTGATTATCAAGCAAGAACGTTTGGAGCTTGCGTGGTGCTACTACTATCTTTTACATTGATGTTTATTTCCCCATCTCTTGATAAAGTAAAAGAAGAAAATACTGCGATTCTTCAATCTATTGAGAACATAGAGGAAGAATCATGGCAAGGGGTAGAGTCTTTTAATAAAGGATTATCAGACACAGAAGAATAATAGGCGAGAGCCTATTTTTTTCTTGTTAGTTTATATTGGTTATGATAAAATTATTGTAACTTGAGGTGATAAGATGACTGATATAGAAAAGTTAAATTACTTAGCAAAAAGCAAAAGAATCAGAAATATTATCAAAAGAGTAAGTAGTGATCGGTTTGACATGTATTCATACATGGAAAAAGCTACTATATATAAAGAATTAAATGATATTTTAAATGAAAAGTTTAACAATAATATTGCTATTTATATTAATAAGTTTAATGATGATGAGAACGATCCTATTGAACGTAGTGAAGATATAATAGTTTTAAATGGATTGGATTATAATCCTTATATATACATAAGGGATATTATCTTTAATCATGCGATTAATAATATTGAAGATGAAGGAATTATTAACTTTGGTAATATATATTATAGTTGTAATTATTTAAGTAGTGATTATGATATTTTTAAATATACAGAAAATAATTATCCTTAACTTCTAGAGACAAATTCTTTAATGAGGGATCTAACTAGTGAATATAGTAATAAGTATAAGGATGAATATGTATTAAATATTGATTCTAATGTTAGTAAGGAAGCTCTTGATGATTTAATAAATCTTAATAAAATTTTAGATTCTTATTATAAAGAAGGAACTTATAATCAACTTAAAGAACTTAATAGTATTTTTAAAATGATGAGTGTAGAGAAAGTATTATCAAAGTCAGAGTTAGCACTATTATCTATAGATGAAGTAATAAGAGAATACATATATAGTATAAATTCACAAGAAGATAAAGATAGTATACAGTTCAAGCAACATTTGAATCAATTTGTTGAAGTGTTTTATCCTGAGTATGCTAGTTTATTAAAATTTAATTTAAGTAATAAAGGGCTATATATAAACAATACTCTAGTAAAGGATAATAATTTATTTATAGATATTTTAATGCAAGAAATAGAAAAATTAGAAAAGGAAAAAAATATTATTGATGAAATAATTTCAAAGGAACAATTAGAAATATTTAATGATGGTAAATACAATTACACAAAACTAGATGCATATTTATATTATAAGTTAGATAATATAGATAGATACTTAAAACAAAATGTAAATCTTAAAGTAATCAATTATCCAGAATGGAAGAAAGTATTCCATACAGATGATGGTTCTAAAGTATTCGCTCATAGAGATATTTTTGATGATTTAACTAATAATAAAGATTTTATTAATATGATAGAAAAATATTTAAAAACTAACAATAAAAATCATGATACTTTGTATAAGATAGTAGAAACATTAAATGGATTTGTTAATTGTAATTTCAGTTTAGTTATAGATAATAAATTATTGCAAGATTATAAATTAGGTGAATCAGGAGATGACACTATCTATTTATATACTGAGAGTTGTAAAGATAAGATTCATATCTTAGCAACTTTGTTTCATGAATATTGGCATTTAATTCAAAGTAGGGAGTTAATTGAGGATCATAATATATATAGTAAAGTTGGACGCAGATATATAAAACTGAATTCTACTTCCGATAAATTTGATAGGATGTATATTTCTTTGAACCCAGATGCTGGATATGTAAATGAATCACACTATAATTTACAACCTATTGAATATGATGCTGAAACATTTGCAGAGAGTTTTTTAACAGAAATAGTAAATAAATTTTCTAAAAATTTGAAACTAGATTATACCAAATATTTTCCAGATTTAATAAGAGATACTAAGTATATTGATATGGATAAATATTCAATTAGATTATATAAAAATTATTTGTATATTAATAATGTAGACTATTATGTAAGTGAAGATAATAATAATCATAATGCAATATTAGTCCAATTAGAGAAAATGAGAACATATGATGATGCTTTAGAAATATTT
>JAZKZZ010000023.1:0-5445 GCA_045612885.1 Bacilli bacterium
ATTTGATTGTTTTTTATAATATTACTTCCTATTAAACTAACAATCTCCTCTTTATATTCCTCTCTAATATCCTTACTTATAAGATCTATATCAATGTAAACATATCCTAATTTATCAGCAAGATATTTTGCAACACTACTCTTGCCACTACCAGTTTTACCACTAACCCCTATAATCATAACTCTTCCTCAATCCCCTTATATTCTTTTTAACTCTATAAACAACATAACTTCTTAATAAATCAACAACAGTATAGAAAATTTGCCACACCAACGTCACAATTGCTAATACGATAGATAAGAATGAGTTATTAGCACTAAACAAACCCACAAATACTAAACAAGCATTTAATAAAGCCAACACTTTCTTTATTCTCTTAAATATCTTTTTAGACATCTTCTTTACTTTCTTATTCTCTTCAATATATACACTATAAATATAAAAAAGAAGATAAACTAAAGTAGTAATTAAAAGTGTTATATTAATAAAATATATCCCACTTCCCATATATAAGTTAAATCCAACATAAGAAAAATAAAAAAGAATTGATAATAAACCAACAAAATTCAAGCATCTAACAATTCTTTCTATAATACGACCCATATAATATAACTCCTTTAAGTTATATTATCATAAATACTATAAATTAAATATATTAATTATCATCATTTTCTTCTAGTAAAGATACAACTCTATTATAAATTACTTCTTGCCCAATATTATTCAAATACAATTGATTCTCACTATACATATACGCATCTTTTATATCGTTTAACATAACATAACTAGACATTGTCTCTTCACTTACACCCTTAATCGCCTCATTAAGTATATTAGATATTTCTTCATCTTTATATATTGAATAACATCCGATTAAAACCACATTCACATCCTTATTTAAATCTTTTATTTCATCGACTATTTGATAATAATTATGTTTAAACATTTCCACTTTTTCGTTAACTAAATCCTTATCATAAATTAATTTATTGCTCAAACTATCATATTTAACATAATTTATAACATCATTTATTCCTAGACTAATCGTAATATATCTACTCTTTTTAATTAATTCACTTAATGAAGAATCCTCTATTTTATAACTATCTTTTTCTATCATTTCTAACAACTTCTTACTTGTCATATTATTTTTTAAATATCCCGTATTCACTTCATTAACTTCTTTTTTTTTCAATAAATAATCCCCTAAAAACGAGGAAAAGGAATCCACTTCTTTATCCTTGAAAACTTGTTTTTTACTAATATAATCTCCTAAAACTAAATAATAACTATAATCTTCTTTCTTGTATAAAACATACCCTCCTATAGACAAACATAAAACTAGAAATAAACATCCCAATATTTTAATTCTTTTCATATATGTTAGCACCTATTCCTTTTAATTTATTTATCAAATCATAATAACCTCTTTCTATATAATAGATATCATTTATTGTGGTTTGATCATCTATTAATAGAGCAGCTAAAACTAAGCTAATCCCTCCCCTTAAATCTTTACAACAAACAACCCCTCCTTTTAGATTGTCACTATTTTTGATATATAAAGATTGGTTTTCAATATGCATATCAAATCCAAGTGAATTTAAATCTTCTATTTGAGTATATCTAGAAGGGTAAATTTTATCTTTTAACACACTGTAATTGTTACTTTTACTCATAAAAATAGAAAGAGGTTGTTGGATATCTGTAGCTAAATTTGGATATGAATCAAATATCAATTTACTGGATTCAAATCCTTCACTTTTTGACACCAACAAATATTCTTTGTTAACTATTATATTCGCATTTAATTCTCTTAAGGTTTTAATCAATTCTTTTAGATATTCATTTTGCTTATAATTTATTTTTAAATTTTCACCTAAACATGCTCCTAAAATAAGATACGTAGAAGCTTCTATCCTATCATCCATTATTCTAAAATGACATCCATGTAATTTGGCTTCTTTAAGAATAATTTCATTGTCTTCTCTTTTGATATTAGCTCCACATTTATTTAAAAAACTAATTAAATCATCTATTTCTGGTTCTAAAGCAACATTAACTAATCTAATGGTTCCTCTGAGTCTAGATGCTAGTAAAATAGCATTAACGGTAGCACCAACACTAACTTTTTTAAATATCACTGTTCGTTCTTTAATTTTGCCTTTTTTGAATTCATATATTTCATTATTATTAACGCACTCACATCCTAATTTATTAAACGCAAAAAGATGTAAATCTATAGGTCTAGAAGCAAACTTGCACCCTCCTGGACCAATTACACTTACATTTTTAAATAGTGACAATAACGCTCCCATAAAATAATAGGAAGCTCTGATTCTTTTGATCTCTTCTCCATCTAGTTTCACATTTCTAACATATCTAGAATCAATAATTATTTTACTTTTATTATCATATAATACTCTAACATTTAATTTTCTTAAAATTTTTATCATGTCATAAGTATCTTTTAAAGGAGTAACATTTTCTAAAACCACAATTGACTTTACAACCACACTAGAAGCAAGTATCGCTAACAAAGAATTTTTAGCACCACTAACATTTATTGTTCCACTTAATATTTTGTTACCTTTCACTATCCATTGTTTCAATATCATCACCAATAAAATATATGTTTTAGTTTATAAAAAAACTACTGTTTTTCTAACAGTAGTCTTTAAGCTTTATTACAGCTACCAAATAAATTTATTTTGTCAAAAACAACTTTACTAATACCTTTCATACCAGGTCCAATAACTTTTCTTGGATCATATACTTCGTTATTGCTATTAAGTGTTTCCCTTACTAACCTAGTCCATTCTTGTTGACATTCAGTATTTACATTAATCTTGCATGTCCCCCTTGAAACAGCTTCTTTTATTTGATGTTCAGGTATACCACTTCCACCATGTAATACAAGTGGCTTATTTGTAGCCTCTTTTATTTCCAACATTTCTTTAAATCCTAATTTAGGTTCTCCCTTATATGGCCCATGAACAGATCCTAAAGCAGGAGCTAAACAATCCACACCTGTTTCTTTGACAAAATTAGCACATTCATCTACATCAGCATACACTACACCTTGACTCACAACATTATCTTCTTGCCCACCTACTCTACCAAGTTCAGCCTCTACGCTAACATTAAATTTCTTAGCGTATTCTACTACTTCTTTAGTAATTTTTACATTTTCCTTGTATTCATAGTGAGAAGCATCAATCATAACGGAGGTAAATCCTGCATCAATTGCACTTTTGCAAACCTCAAAACTGTCACCATGATCTAAATGTAACGCTACCGGAACAGTTATATTTAGTGATTTAATTAATTCTTTAACCATAGCACTAACAACATTAAAACCACACATATATTTAGCAGCACCTGAACTGACACCTAGAATAACTGGAGCATTCATCTCTTGTGCTTGTTTTAAAATTGCTATAGTCCATTCTAAATTATTAATATTGAATTGCCCTACCGCATATTTTTCTTCTTTTGCCTTATTTAGCATATCTTTCATATTTACTAACATTCTTTATCATCTCCACATAAAGTATAACATGTTAATTAAACTCTTGATTAAAAAAAACATAATTTTTTATTTATTAAACAAAACAAAAAAAACGAGGAATTAATAATCCTCGTCCTCTTCTTCGTCATCATCAACTTTTCTCTCATTATCTTCAGATTCATCATCTAAAGTTAAATCATCGTCGTATACGCTGTCTTCTTCTTTTTCAGCTTCACGTTCTTTCTCTTCATCTTCTAATTCACTATATATTTCATTCATATCAATATGAACTTTATCAAAACTTTGTCTTTCTCTTAAATCCCACATATTATCTTCTAATAATACGAATCTTTCATCTAATGTTAACTTAGTATAGAATAATGAGATATATTGTTCCTTTTCTTCTTCGCTCATAGATAACATATTACTAACTTCATTCCAAAATTTAACAAATTTTTGAGCCCCTTGTTTTTTTGATAATAATTCATAAGCTACTTCTACCATTGATCTTTGTAACATTTCTATTCCCCCAAACTCAGACAATTAAGTATATAATATTAAATTATAAAAAACAACATACTTTTATTAATTTATATCTTTAACCCTTCAATATTAAAATTCTTTATTAATAAAATTAAAGCGATAGGCTATAACTCTATCGCTTTTCACATCTATTTCTCTTTATCTTTTTGAGACGAAAACATCTTTTTAAATAATTTTGGAAAGAAATTTTCTTTCAATGTATAGAATTTTTCATAATCAATCTTAACAAAGCTACTAACAGCCTTTAAATTTTCCTTCTTACGTAAAATTCTAATAAATACTTTAGCATGTCTTAAAGATTCTACGCTATTAACATTTATTCTTAAAGGTGTCCTAGAGTGACATTCAAAATCTGACATATCAGAATGATTATAAGTTCTCTTATCATATTTTCCTGGATCTAAGTTTACATATAATCTCAATATTCCATTACATATCGATAATTTTGCTATTTGCCTTGTTCCATGATAAAACACTTCATATTTTCTATCTACTGTATGTGTTACTCTCTCATAAGATAATAATTCATTTTTTACTTCACTATAATAATGTTTTAACTCACTATCAGCAGCATATATTCTTTCAATAAATCCTGCTTCTTTACTAGCGTCTAATATTACATCATTTTCATCTTCAAGAACCATTTCTTTTATAATTTCTTCTTTAACTTCTTCTTTTTTCTCTTCATCCCCTAAAACATCTTCAACATTAACTGCAGTTCTTTTCGCATCTAAATCTTCATTAACTACATATTTAATTTTAAATTTAATTTTTTTAGGATGCTTTCTTCTATAAAGTATATATAGTATAGCAGCTCCGATCACAGCCCCCAGTAAAACCACAAATACTGCTAGTGAAATAATAAACCAAGTTATATTAATATGAATTTTGGCTGACATATCATCTATAGGCATATAATTGTTTTCATCAACTATAAATCTAGCAACTACTGTTTTAGCGGTAGCAAATACTACTGAATTTCCTTCTTTTCCATCTATTGAATATTCTACTTTTACACCTTCTGGTAAATCTCCTGTAATAGAAATAGCATGTTCTTTAAAGTTAAGTATAAATGAAGAATCCTCAAATTTAATTTTTGACATATCATAAACAGCTTTTTCAACCTTAATTTCTAATAAATTTGTATTAGAAGATGCATAATATTTACTATTTTCAGGATCATCAAAGTATGCTCTTAAATGATATGATCTAGCATTTTTTACATCTTCTCCATCGTCACTTAAAACTTTAAATTTCAACTCATCTACAACTTCTTGAGTAATATTATCAATTGCATATGCTCCAATATCTTTCTTCTTCCCATTGTAAACTAAATTTTCATATCCATAAAAAACTATAGTAATAGGTTTAGGTATTATTTGAATTTTTTC
>JAZKZZ010000024.1:0-40743 GCA_045612885.1 Bacilli bacterium
AATAAATCTTTATATAATCATAATAATTTATTTATATAATCAATAATAAAATTCAATATTTCACTATCCAGAGCATTAAACATCTTATCTTCATAAACAATAAAGTGATACTTATCTTTTATACATGTAACATAATAATACTTATCCAAATAATTTGATTTTGTAACTACTTTTTTATTAAATGAATTCATCTTTTTGTTATTGATAAAGTCATATATCTTATCTACATCTTTGCCATATTCAATTATTACTTTGTTTTTTTCTACTATTGCACTACTTTTATAATATTTTAAATAATATAATTGTAATAATTTATATATTTCTTCTTCATTTGCATCAATTGCATTGCTCTTTTTTAAAAGAACCTTATTATCATCTATAAAAAACTCAATGTTATCTCCTTGTTCCATATTTAACATTTCTCTTACTGATTTTGGAATCACTATTCTTCCAAGTTCATCTAATTTTCTTATACTTCCTATTTCTTTGATAATAATCACCATTATTAGTATTACTTTAATATTAAAAATCATTACAAAAAACGAAATTGAACACAAATAAAAAAAGTAGTTTTTTACATCTGCATCATTGTAAATACTACTTAATTCATTTATATAGTTTCTAATATCTCTTTTATATAATAAACCCAATTTGTATTAAGTTTTCTAATTCTAATTTTAATATTATCTTTATTAAAACTTAAATTAATATTCTTATAATCCAATAAATTAGCTTTTTCGAATAAAACTACCCCTATACCATCTTTGTTTGATAATTCTTTGGATAAATAAATATCAATATAATCTTTACCATCTTTAATATCTCTTACTTTATCTTCACTAGCTAAAATATCAATTCTTTTTTTCTCTATAAGCATACTTACATTACTAGGCATTTTTCCATAAATATCATTAACGCTATTCTCATATTCTTCAAGTTCTAACAAACTCTTAACTTTTTCTAATTTTTTATATAGATCAATCTTATTTCCATCATGCTCTGCATAAGTTAGAGGTATATAACCATTAACTTGAATATTATTGTTTTTAATATCCTCTTGTCTACTTATTCCTTTCTTTTCTTCAATAGCTTCTTTTAACAAATCTAAATATAAATCTATTCCTACATTTTCTATAAATCCAGATTGGTTTTCTCCTAGAATATCTCCTGCTCCACGAATAGTTAAATCTCTTAGAGCAATTTTATATCCACTTCCAAGCTCAGTGAATTCTTTTATAGCTTTTAATCTATTATAAGCAACTTCACTCATTTTTTTTCTTGGGTTATATAACAAGTATGCATAGGCGATACGATCACTTCTACCAACTCTACCCTTTATTTGATAAAGTTGTGATAACCCAAACTTATCCGCATCCTCTATAATCATTGTATTGGCATTGGGAATATCTATTCCTGTTTCAATAATTGTAGTAGACACTAATACATTTATTTTATTATTATAAAAATCATAAGTAGTCTCTTCAATGCTTTCTTTTAACATTTTACCATGAATAATACCTACTTTTGCTCCTTTAATCTCATGTTCTATATTAAAAGCAATACTTGATAAATCACTAGTATTATTTCTTAAATAAAACACTTGTCCTCCTCTACCAATCTCTCTTTCAATAACCTCTTTTATAAGACGAGGATTTTTTTCTACAACATAAGTTTGAATTGGCATCCTCTTTAATGGAGGAGTTGTTATTTGTGCTAAACTTCTTATTCCAATAAGCGATAATTGCATAGTTCTAGGTATAGGGGTAGCACTAAGAGTTAAAACGTCTATAGAATTCTTTAATTCTTTTATTTTTTCTTTATGTTCTACTCCAAATCTTTGCTCTTCATCTACAATTAATAAACCCAAATCATTAAAAATGACATCATTTGATAACATTCTATGAGTTCCTATTAATAAATCTATCTTACCTAATTTTAAATCTTTTAATATTTTTTCTACTTCTTTATTAGTTTTAAATCTATTTAAAACCTCTATTCTTATATTGAAATTCTTAAATCTATTAACAGCATTCTGATAATGTTGCATAGATAAAAGCGTTGTAGGGCATAAAAAAGCTACTTGCTTATTATCTTTAATTGCTTTAAATGCTCCTGTAAAAGCCACTTCAGTCTTGCCAAATCCAACATCCCCACACAATAAAAGATCCATAGGGATTTTACTTTCCATCTCTTTTTTCATTACGCTAATAGCGTTTCTTTGATCTTTTGTTAAAACGTAAGGAAAATCATTTTCAAACATCATTTGTAATTCATCATCTTTAGAAAAAGCATATCCAATTTTCTTGGTTCTCTCTTCATACATAACAATTAATTTACCTGCGATATCTTCCACTTTTTCCTTTATTCTTTGCTTAGTCTTATTCCAATCATTACTACCTAATTTACTTAAAGTAGGTGCCTTTCCTTCACTTAAAGAGTATTTTCTAACAAGAGAAAATTGTTCTAAAGGAACAAATAAAGATTCATTGTTTTTATACTCTAATTTCAAATAATCCTTATTCATATTATTAACTTTTACAGTTTCTAATCCCACGTACCTACCTATACCATAAGTTTCATGTACTAGATAATCTCCTACTTTTAAATCTTCATAATCACTTATAACAGTAGCACTTTTATATCTTGTAAAATATCTACCTGAAGTAAGTTTATTTAAAAACAATTCTCTTTCAGATAAAAACACTTTTTTCATACTTTGGATTTCAAATCCTTCTACTAATTTGTTATTAACTAATGTAAAAGAATCTTTATCAATATTGTATTCATCACACCACATATATAAATTATCAATTTGATGTTTATTCTCTAAATAAATATAAATATCATATTTAGAATCTATATAATTTTTTATTAATCTAGAAGCAATTTTACTAGAACCATAACACGAAATAACTCCAGAAATATCAAAATTATTATCATTTCCCTTACTTATATCATTTAGATATATTTTCTTATTCACACATTTTAAAACCATATCTAGATCTTGATATAAACTCAAAGATAGTAATGTTTTTCCTGATTTGAATAGTTCTTCCTTATATTCATACGTATCTTTTAATAACAATTCATAATTATCTTTAATTGAATCACAATTAACTAATATACATACTTCACTATTAAAATAATGATTTAAATTATTATATTCACTAAGCAGTGAATAGTATTTATATAAATATCCTTCTTTATAATTATTTTCTATCTTATAAATATCCATAGATAGAGAATCTTTTAGCATATTTAAACTTCCAATATCTAATTTATCTTGATCTTTATATAATTGTCCTTCAAGAATAGTTTTAACTTTACTAATATCATTTAAAATAAATTCGCTAGCTGGTATAAGATAAACATGATCTATTATCTCTATTGTTTTTTGTGTTTCTACATCAAAAAATCTTATGCTTTCTATTTCATCGTCAAAAAATTCTATTCTTATAGGATTATCATAGTTAATACTATAAACGTCTATTATCTCTCCACGTTTAGAAAATTCTAATGTAGTACTAACTTTATTAGCAACTTTATATCCATTAGAAATAAGATAATTAACCAACTCTTCTTTGTTATACGTTTTTCCTATTAAAATCTTTTTAATATTGTTTTTAAAATTTTCTACAGTAGGTAAATATCGTAAATATGCACTAGTATGAGTGATAACAATTCTAGGTTTATCCTCTTTTATCATTTTATAAAGAGAATATATTCTGTTAGCAGCCATCTCTAATGACTCTGCGTATGCTTCAATTTGAATAGTCTCATCACTAAAAAAAGTTAATAAGTTATCGTCATCTAGTAAATTAGATAAATATTCATAAAACAATGATGCATGATGTAGACTGTTTGTCACAATTAGCATCTTCTTAGGATTTATAAGGTATGAAGATGCTATTAATAATGCTTGTCCCATTAAATTAGAACTAGAAAAAGTTCCCTCTTTAAGGGAAAATTTCTTCACTATTTCATCATTTATAAACAAATCTACTATTTCTTTTTTCATATTTAATTATACTTACTTTCTATAACATGAAAATCTATATCATTGATAAAATCCTCAATAACTTTATTAACCACTTCAAATTTTTCTTCTAATTTAACCATATCTTCATTAGAAAACTTCCCTAAAACATAATCCACTACAGGAATATTGCTATCTTTTCCTATACCTATTCGAATTCTTCTGAAATTTTCATCACCTAATCTAGCGATAATACTCTTAATTCCATTATGTCCACCGCTACTACCTTTAGATCTAATTCTAATTTTAGACACTTCCAAATCTAAATCATCATAAATTACTAATACGTCTTTAATATCTATTTTAAAATATCTAACAAAATCAATTATTGAATCTCCACTTAAATTCATATACGTTTGAGGCTCTAACAGTATAGCTTTATTTCCTTTTTTAGAAACATATTCTATATACTTTCCATTAAATTTCTTTTTATCCAAAGAAAGACCTTCTTTAGATAAAAAGGAATTAAGAAAAATGAAACCTACATTGTGTCTTGTTTTCTTATACTCCATTCCTGGATTTCCCAAACCTACAATCAGTTTCATTTTTCTTTAACCTCCTTTTATTAGATTACTCTAACTTTTTTCTTTATAAATACTCTATATGCTGGCCACAATAATCCTAACATAGAAACTATTATCATAGTCCAACCAATTGGATCTTCTTTAAATGCATTAGTTCCTACAGTATATCCTAATTTGCCATTAGCAATATCTTTACTAACTACAAACACAACTACTGTACCACCAACATTTCTAACTTCTTGAATAGCTTTCGGACTTATAAATCCATATTCAACAAAGTTATATTCATGCTTATTAAACAATTCTGCAATTCTATCATCTTTTATTAGATAGTTGCTATTTTCAGAATCCAATGTTGTATAACCTAGTAAGCCTTTTCCAATACATTCACTACTTGTCACATCTGAAGGAAGAGCAAAGATTACTACATCATCTTTAGAATATTTAAATCCGTCTTCTCCACCAATGTATAGATTGTCAATATCATGGTATGCTTGGAACTTAACTTCTATTTCTAGACCATTAATACATACCTTACTAGTATTATTAATTGTAAACACTATTGTTTTTCTATTTCCTGCAGCATCGGTTAATACAATCATATGCTCGCCAATCTCTGTCACTTTATCTCCAACATACATTTTTCTTTCTTCATCATATTTTGAATGGTATATCTTTCCATCTAAAGTTATACTTACAAGCGGAGCATATAAGTCATCTTTGTTTTGTTCTATCTTATAATCATCATCCCACAATAAGTAAGCTTCCTCACCTACTCTATAACCAGGCTTATCCATATCTGTTAACTTATCATCAATAGCAAGCGAAGCTTTTGGAGTTTGCTTATAAATATAGAATGTCATACCTCTACCAGTATTTCCAATACCATCTACAGGAGTTAATACATACTTACCTTCACATGACAATATAGAACCACTAGATTGACAACCTGAAGGAGGTAGGAATTTTCCTGTTTTTGGATCTTTTGTTAATAATGGTGTGTACTCTATTGTAAAAGTAGAATTTTGTTGAGAAATTACATCTTCTACTTTAACAGTAACATTAGTATTGGTATACATATTTCTAGCTAATGGTACACCATTACTAGAAACAATAATTATTGGAACTTGGTTATCTAATGTGATTGCATCTATAGAGACATTACCTAAATCATCACTAGCAACTACATAGAAATAACCCGAATAATTCGAAGATACCGTAAAAGTATATTCATCTTTTTCAAATTCACCAATAACTACATCACTAGTTACTAATTCTTTCTTTGAATTATATACTAGACAATCTTCATATTCAAATGGATTAACATCACATTTATAAACAGTCGCAGTATTAGATGTATCCTTATCATCATCTGCTCTAATTTTAATAGTGACCTCACCTTTATAAATGCTACCAACATTAACACCAGAGAATGTAATATCTGGTCCTCTATTATCAATGATAACGCTTACTTCTGTTTTTATTTCAGATTTACCAGGAACTGAAACTACAACCTTAATCACTATTTCTTCTGCTTCTAAAATTAACTTTGAAATATCTTTTTTTAAGTTTTTAAGCCAAATTGCATCTTTACTTATAATATCATTTACATAATATGTTTCATCTTTAATATTCATATATGCTGAACTAGCGTCAATATCATTGAAGTATATGTTATATATATACTCTGTAGGATTACAATCTTTAGGAATATATGTACTTCCAACATGATCTAAACATTTTAATATAGTTTGATATGAAATTCGTGTTCCATTTTCATATTGATCACCAATATTACTTGGATTGTCTCCAACCTCAAATAAACCAACTTTAGGAGTTTCAATTGTAATATAAATTCGATAAATTTTTTCAGCATTCTCGTTATTTAAAGCATCGGTAAATATAAATTCAAAGACATATTCACCCTCACCAGCAGGAGTGTATGAATAACTAGAATTATATGCACCTTCATAAGTTACACCACTAGTTTCTGTATTCCATGAACCCTCTGGAGCTGATTTTAATCTTATGCTATATTTCAAATAAGTTAATGAGTGATCTTTTGTGCCACCCCAATGGATAGCAATATATTGATTCTTATATGTTACTGATCCAGTATCAATAAGTGTCTTGGTATCATTTTCATTTAATGTACCATCAACATATAAGTTGAAGAATGTCTCTTCTCCAATATAATCACTAACAGGTACTGTTGTATCTATTTCAATAGTTTCTGATGAATTATACATTACTCTTGATGTTATTACATCTTGATTAGCACCTACTAACTCAGTCAATCCTAATTTCACAATTGTTTCAGAGAATTTATTAACTGTATCAACAGTGTAAATTCCATCACAACCAAGTGCACCACCACTTATTGTTACTTGATATTCGCTATCTTTAACACCTGTATTGTTTATACTAATCAAACATGTTCCTATAGTAGTATTACTATCAAAGGATTTTAATGTCAGTGTATTTAATGGAGCTTGTAAATCTAAATTGCTGTATGGTGCATATTGATTAATAACTAAATAATACAGTTTAGTATCAACAGTTATTGAAAAACTTCCATTTGTAATAGCACCATTAATTTCTTTTTCGCTATATTCAATAGTTTTTGTTACATCTACTTCATAAGTGAATAAATTGCTATACGGATTAAATACAATATCTTTATATCTAGTATTATTGTGATTATCTGAAACTTGTATTCTATAAACTCCAGAACAATATTCTTGAGGGCTATATGTTAGTTTCATTTCTAATGCACTGACATATGAATAATCAGCAACATCTGTGATATAGAACAAACAAGAAGCGTTTATTGAGTTTGTATAACTTTCTGATACCCATTCTCCATTTTCGTTTTCTTCATATTTAATTACCTTAACGTCCATTTTGCTTATTTTAGATACCGTTGAAGCTGTATTAATACCAATTAACACATCAGAAGTTGTCTCTTCATTTACCTTAGTATATGTAATATCTGGAGTATAATTGCTATGTGAGAATGCTAAGCTTATTTGATTGCCTGCTCTATCAATAATAGTAATATCATAGGTGCTATTAATATCTATATCTATAACACACTTATAACTTGTTCCATCTTTTGAAATAGTTAAGTATCTAGGGTTGTTTATGTTATATACAATTGTATTAATTATTAATGTTGCATATGAATAAACTTCAGTATACTTCTCACCTGATTTGATAGCGTTTATTTCAAAAATGCTAGTATTTGCACTATTTTGACTATTAAATAACTCAAGATATATTTTCTTGTTTGTTATTTTACTTAACTTAACATCAAATCCTATGTTTTGTGATGTAGTAGTTACCTTAACCGGGATGTTTTCGCCATTAGTATCTTCGCTTCTTTGACCATCGTTACTAAATGTCGAATTAGCACCTATTGTATTCATAACCGCTTTTTTATCATCACTATACGTTTTAGTGTAATAGTTATAATAATACTTACCTGATTCAGAAGGTATATATTTTCCATCCCCTCTTTTGCTATATCTAGGTAGATAGGTAACAAACACACAAGCATCATAACTCTTAGAATTGAAAGTACATGCATTTTTTTGTTCAACTAATAAATTAGTGTTTTTAATATCAGAAATAGCAACAAATTTTGAATCCACCCAAATATACTCTTGATAATTTTTAGTATCATCTTCTATTTCATAGTAATTTTGTCCTTGCTTATAATACTTAGTAAACTCTGATAAAGGAATATAATCACCTAACTCTACATATTCAACAGAAGTCTCATTTGTATATGCGGTTAAACCATAATATACAACATTCCTATGATATTTATACTCTTCAGTTTCTATAAATAAATGAGTAGAATTTTGAGTTATTTTTTTGTTACATCCATTGTCTAGCTCATTATTATCACCTAATTCAACACACCTTAAATTAACCACATCAGTATTATCAACATGAAGATTAATTTGATAATTTTTAGGAACTATTCTTAAATCTATTTTTATACATTCTTCATTTTCTCTAGTTTCTACACAACTATCTCCTTTAAATTCATACTTTTTACTAATAATGTGATTTTCTAATGTAGTAGTCACTAATAAGTACGCATATTTATACATAGAATTTTTAACATTCGGTCCTGTATATGCAATTTGTCTTATATCTTCATCGGAAAAACTACTATTAGGAGTATATGTAGTATATACCATATTATTCAAAGTACTCCTTAATCCACCTTCGTTGTTTTGACCATATAAAATAGTACTAACATCACCTGTGTAATCATGACTACTACCATCAATAGCATAGAAAGTAAATTTCTTTGCAGCAGATGATAATTGCAATAATATTTCTTTACTATAAATTGAAATTAGATATTCTTGAGCTTCTTTTTTACTAGCAAATGCATAGAAGAAATCACTATTGAAGTTACCTTCATATTTATCTTGTAGAACTTCAACATCACTGTTGTTAGAAACTCCTATTAAATTAGTGAAATAAATTGAATCATTACTAGTTAATACTCTTTTTGGTACACTAAACCAATAATTTACACCTGAAGCTTTATTTTGATCTTTATTTTCTGTGTAAGGAGTGTTATCTATAACAAGAGTTTCTACTTCACTAATAAAATCAGTTCCATTGTATACACCGCTAATATTACCATATCTATCCACCATTTGTAGGATGTAACTTCCCTCTGGATAAATATAAGCATTAACAGATATCACTTGATATACTACGTCTTCACTAGCACAATCATTTTCACCATTCACAATCAAACAAACAGAAGTGCTATTTTGATTGTTACCTGCCATGATAATCCTATGATATGTTTCATGTAAATATAACCCATTATCAACCTGATATTCTTTGTATTCTACTTGATATATAATTCTACCCTCAGAGTCTCTATATGTAACTGTTACTATATCTCCATTTCCATCATACTCAGGTTGATCACCAGCATATCCAATGGCATTTTTTGCTGAAACATCTTGATATTGACCATTCAAATATCTAACCAAATATACATCTTGACTAAGATCACTGTTAGTCACTTGATAATAGTTTATATCGCTATAAACAAAACTAAAGTTACCATCAGTATAATCATCTTCATATTTATTTCCATAAATTGTATAATTAGCATCTATGTTTGTTTTATTAACAGCGAAATACACATAAGAAGTGTTATAAGTTAACGAATACACTTCTTCGCTTTGATTAACTCCAGATTTATGAGTTATATTTACTGCTGATAAATTAACATATCCACCCATATCATAAACGAAAGCTTTGTATATACCATTAACCAACTTAGTTCCAAGAACATATAAAGATGCAGTACTTTCTCCTTTGCTCAACTTTCCTGCAGTGTCATCGGAGAATAATATTTGATTAATATTACAACTATTATTTTCATAATTTTCAACAGGACATCTATATAAGACAATTCTAGTTTGACTACTTGTTACTCTACCGTTCTCTATATTTTTGTAATCTGTACCTTGGAAAGATACAATTTGATTTAATTTTCCATTAAATTTATGACCTGTTCCTGTAACATTTGTATATAGACTATTAGTTCCAGATTCATCATAGATATCAATACCAGGATTCTTAGTATCATTAACAAATACTTTTTTATAAATAGTACTACTAATATTTCCTACATAATCGGTAACATAATATGAAATTCTATAAACACCAATAGCGCTAGAATTAATTTCACTCACTGGTTTCCATACATTTCCAGATTCATCATTTAAGAATGAATTAAAATAATATGATGATTGAGCATCCTCTACATAACAATATGATTCATTAGCAACTATTTCTTTGTCTATACACTTTTTATTAACTAATGAACTAGCTTTAACAAGTAGATAATATTTTTCACCTAATTCTCTTTCTAATCCGTTATTAACAGCCTCATATACATTCTTACCATTATTTTTTCCTTTAAGAATATAGTTATTGTAAGTTACATCAGGAGCATATTTAGCATATGAAACTGTAACTTTTAAAGTTGTTTGTTGATCATCTTCTGGTTTTACATGTTGAGTATATCCTCCACTAGCATAACTTGCACCATATACCTCTTTACCCATTACATATTCAATATTCTCGTTTTTATATCCATTCTCAACAAAATCTATAATCGGAGCTAATTTATCAATAACTACTACTACTTTTCCTGAACCTTGTTCTACAACGAAATCCTTAACCTCAAATATAATTATTTTGTAAGTTCCATCCATTGTATTATCGAATTCAAATTCAATCATACTGTCTGCATAAGTAAATTCTTGATTTGTATAATAGTTAACTCCATATAATGGATCATTACATGCGCCTTGACCGTCTTCTCCATAAAGAGTATTAAGAACACCATTTATTCTGTTTCCTACAATAACCTTACAAGATTCGATTTTTGCAACATTTTCACTAAATGTCACAAAAACTTTACCATTAGCCAGATAAACTGGATAATTTCCGTCACTTCCTTGGTAAGTATAAGTAATATAATCTAATAATTCTCTATTACCATCTACTTCTTTTTCCACCTTTTCTACTCTTGGTGGCACTAAATCTATAACTGAAATAGGTACTATCACATAATCTTCACTCTCATTACCTACGCTATCTACAACAGTAATATAAATCCATCTAGCGAATCTTTCTCCAGTGGCCATACCAAAATTAAATATTTCGCCTCTTTGAGTACCGTCCCATTCATAAAATTTAATAAAAACTGGGTTAGCAAATTGATAAAGAGTTGGATAATCATCTTTTCCTGCGGTATGTGTATCTCCACACATAATCGCAAATTCATATGCTTTTTCATATCTAGTATCTAAGAAACTAAATCCATTTTCTACGTCACATATAATTTCTCTACCAGAATAATCGCCAGTAACCACTGTGATAGTTTTATCTATAAGACTATCTGAAAGTTCTCCTACAACACTAGTATTTACATTATTATTAGTAGGAGCTTCTGTTACTGTTGGTTTTTGATAGTCAACCCAGAACAATACTTTAGCAGGATTATCTTCATTGTGATTTCCTTCTTTATCATACGCCCAGATAACAAGTGTAATATTCATATCTAAAGCATTAGTTATTAAATAATTTTCTATATCATAGTAATCATTAACACTTATAGTAAGATTTACATCTGTAACTGGAGGACATATTGTTTGAATTGTTCCTTGACCATAATCAAAATAATAACAATAACTAGTAACCTCACTTAAATCTTGAAGCATAAAATTAAATTTAGCATTCTTTACATATGATAAGATATAGTAGTTTCCATCTTGTTCATAGGATAACATTATTTCTTGATTATCAATATTCATGCTTGCACCAGTTAAAACTACAGATGGTGGTGTTTTATCGATAGTAAATCTATATGTAACAGCGTTTCCACTTGAATCGGCAAACGTTAATTCATATGTTCCAGTTTGTGAGAAGACCATTTTAAATTCATCAAGAGTAGAAAAACTTTCATTTACGTCAATATAATTTCTACACTCTGTTTCATAGTTTTCGTTATTAACTAATTGGAATACATTACATGTAGAAGTGGCAGCACCATCAAAGATCGTCATCAACATTAATTTATTTTCTTTATGATCTCCTATAACTCCTGCGCTGTACCAATCAATATCAACAGCTACATTTAAAGTAGAACCAATATTGTTACTTAATGTATAAATTCCATCTACTAAAGTGAATATGTTAGAAGGATCTTTTTGATTTGTATCAGTATCGTAAACATATACATCTAAAGTATCTTCTTCAGGAGAAATTGAATCTAGATAGAATGATTTATTAGCAGTTACTGCTGAAGGTTGATATATACCATTTTTATCTTTTTCAAATGATTTTAAATAAATATCATAGAACACACTTTGACCATTTAAAGCAAAGAAAGGTTCTTCTGAAATTCTTAATTTATGAATACCTAGATCATTAAGTGTTGGTAAGTTAGATGCTATGTTGCTATATTCAATTGGTATAACTGTACCACATAATGGTGTTTTTATAGGATTTATTCCCTTATAGGCATCTCCATAAATTATAACTTCTGTACACGCGGTATCATTATCTGTACTTGGTAAACCATATGCATTTTTGCTTTCATACACTCTAATAATAAGTACGTTAGTGTCATTACTTTTTGTTCTAGGATAAGAGAAATATACTGCTCTATCTAAGAAGTGAGTTCCTTCATAACGAGCTAAATTACTATTAGCTACAGTTTCTATCGGTAAAGGATATCTAAATTGATCTGTCAATCTCGTTACAAACAATGTTGTTAATGCAGCATCACTATTATACTCTGAATCAAACTCAAGCGCTTTGTTATGAACGATAGTGCTATCATCTAATCCTTCAATATAAGAAACATATCCTACATTTAATTCTAGTGGTTGTACATTAATTTTTGTTTCTACTGAATCTACAAACGGAGGGAAACTATTAGAAATCATAAATGTATAAACTCCATCCACAACATTAAAATGTAAAGTTTCCTCATCTACGATAACATATACTGGGTTTCTAGTTTCTTCATCAATTACAGGGAATCCTGTCTTTTCATCTATTACTATTTGAGTTTTTGGAATTATAACACCCGCTGTTTCTATGTTATTAAGCGTTGTTCTAACAAAATCTAATTTAATACGTCTTAACTCTTGTATTTCAGGATTAGCATAGGCTAATTCCTCTTTTTCATAGTCTATTGTATATTTAGTTTCTCCTAATTTGAATGAATCATCAGCCAAAATCGGATAACGTGATGGCATAACTTCAACAAATGTAGCATCATCATAAGTTTTAATTGTATATAGTTTTCCTGTAGATTCAAACTTGAACACATCATTCGCTAATGTAATAGAATCTCCATCATTTAAAAATTCTCCGGTTTCCATATCTATAGATAATTTTTGAATTGAACCAGTTATGGAATTATATGAATAAAAAGTTCCTTTATAATCAAATATATTATCAGAGTTTAGTTGATATTTTTCTTCATACCCTTTATATTCAACAAAATAACCATCTTGGATTACATATTCAATGTTACCAATTTTATATACTCCTTCAACAGCGCTAATAATTTCAAATTCTTTTATGCCATCAGATGTTTTATCTCTATAACTAATTGCATAAATATAATTTGTTACAGCTTCGTTGAATTCGTCAAGATCAAAATTAATATCTAATACTTCTTTTGCTTTTTCTTTTATCTCAAGATTTGGATCATTTGGATCATAAGGAATATAACAATTTCCAGCACTTTCTGATTCACAAGATTGATATGAAACGCTTGCTTGGAAAATATTAATAGGGTTTGTTTTATAAAAATCAATAACTAAAGTAAAACTATCATCAGTCTCCGCTTCCACATCAACACTTGGTCCAATAGTACCAATAATGAAATAGAATGTATGCTTGTTATTCATTCTGTCATTAAATTCTATTGTTTGTAATTTCATTGGATTAGAACTATCATATTTGAATGATTGTTTTATATATTTATTTACATCTTCTATACATCTTTCACTGTTATAAGGTTGACATTGAAGAGGATATCTATTGCCATTTACATAGAAGAAAGAATAAGCATCCAAATCAATTAGATTTGTAATTGTGAAATCAGATTCTATATATAAAGGTTGCCCCGCTTCAGAACCATTCATAGATGGATATGCTTGTGTTGAAACGGTATCTGAACTTTCTTTCTTATACTCAATAGTAGGAGCAGTAGTGTCTAGACAAAAATATCTAGGTGTTCCTTTCTCTCCGTTGTTGTTACTATAATAAACTTTATAACAAGCATTATGTAAGAAGAATATCGCATTACTTCCTTCGTAATAATTGATTCCATTAGAACTAACTGAATTAACAATTTGAGAATCATTCATTAAAGAATGTGTCATTGTATATCCATCAATATTTAAAGTACCACCGAAGTAAACAGTTTTCCCCACGCCACTATAATAAGATGTTTTTCCATCTAAACTTTCCACATTAAAAGTTAAACGAGTTTGAGTATTAGCAAATCCAACTGCTTTTGTGTATTCTTTTGTATTTAATTCTTGTTTATAAACCTCAACATTACTGCTAGGTATACTTCCATTGTAAATGGTTTGTCTAGTACCAACAAAGTAATTGTTATATACAATAAAGTTTTCAATAACTTTTTTAAGTGTATTTAGATTAGAGAATGCATATCCTCCTTTAGCAGTACAATTACCTACCGCATTACTAGCTACACTACAAGTATATACATCGTTATTTCCCGCTATATTTCCTCTATAATCAATATAATATATAAAGTAAGGAGCTCCTGTGTTAATAATATCAGAGTATTGTACAGCACCAAGTTCTGTATAAGGTACACTACCATCCATTCTTACTACTCTAGAAAATTCTTGATAATACGCAAACATTTTAGCGTACTCTATAGTAGCAAAAGCTGCACTTGTTTGATTCGATTTAACAAAAGTCTTATGAGGTTCTGCCTCATCTAAAACAAATTGCAATTCATAACCATTAGTGTTTCCGTTCTTAAAATAATACTCAATCATATCTTCAATAGTTTCATCATTATGAACATCACCAGCAAATATATAATTGAAATTTGTTGTCTTAGGTCTACTTGGATAAGTAATAACCTCTGGACGATTATATGTATACCATTTTAAAACACCAGTAGTAGTTGAATCATTTAAATTTATAGGTTCTGGATCTTTAGTTATTTTTATAAGTCTATAAACATAAATCATAACTCCTGTTTTATCTTTTATTTCATAAGTCATACTCGAAGTACCAACTGTAGATATATCAATAATAGCATCTTCATCTGTATTACATTCTTTTGATTTATACGGAGTTTTATTTTCGTCTTTGATATGACTTAAATCAAATTTTAAAAGATAACTACAATATTTATACTCAGCTGTATCACTAGTAACAAAAGGTAAAGTTTCATAATTAACAAATACTCTATTATCTAAAGAAACAAACAAAGCGTCTGTATAAGAAGTTCCTACTAAAGGATAATACACACCTAAGATCGAATTTGAATTTATACTTCCATAATAAGCATAGCCATAATTCCAACCAGTGATACCGTTAATTTTATAGTCATCACTGTTTGAAGTAATGTCTAGAGTTGCTTCAAAACTGGATACATCTAATCTATAAACTAAACTTGATACACCATCATTCATTCTACCTACAATTGCATACTCATTACCTTTTATTAGTTTAATACTATTAAATTCATCATCAACATTTCCACCCAATAAATAAGCACCAGTTATATTTTGACCATCACTAGAAACTTTTAAGATAACTCCATCACTAAATCCTTGTCTGGTATTCACTGCTGCTAACACATTATTAGCATTAATTGAGTTAACTTCACTTCTACCTACAATAATATTTTCATTGTTATAAGAAATAATATCATTAAATACAGTATCAGCATCACTAATAATTGTACGATGTATAGGATCTTCTCCTACACTGATATATGTATATAAACCATTTGAAATAGTAGAAGTAGCTTTTGTATAACCTACTGCATAAACTGTATCATTGCTTGAAAGAACGCTATTATATGCTCCTAAAACCTTATGAGTATAGAATCTAGTTGTAGTGTTCCCCTCATATTTATCAACAATTGGGTATCCATTGCTATCTTGACCAGCAACATAAAGAACCCCACTATCTAAATATGCCCCATTATAAATACTATTAGAACTCACATAATCAGAATCCGTTACTTGAGATATACTAGCCACACCTTCAGTTACAGTAATTTTATATTGAATAAATACCCCATTACCCTCACTGTTATTACCTATAAGATAGTAATTATCTCCATTTTTGATAACTTCCTTAGCAACGAAAGATTTTAAAGGATCTTTTAATTCTAAGGAACCTGCACTAGCCTCTCTACCCAAAGAATCTTTGATAACTACATAAGTAGCCTCTTTGTGTACTATAAAGTTAGCAAAATAATAATCATTTACAATAAAACTATCAATAACCTCAGCATCACTTGTATCATCAAAACTAAATGTTACAGGACTGTAGTTATTTGATGTTTCCAAATTACTATTTAAAACTCTCACATAACGATAAATGGTACCAGTAACATCATTACTACCATCTTTATAAGTGTAATTATATCCTACAGTAAAATGTCCTGAACTTGAAGGAACAAAAGAATCCCCCTGTTTTTCAACTCCATTTATTGTAAGTGACTTAATTGTAATATCACACCCACTAGAAGTTAATCTAGTGTCTGTCCACCTACTTACATCTCCTGCTAAAGTTAAGTATTGATTACCATCACTAAACTTAACCTCGCATGCAGCATTAACTTTTATAAATGAAAAAATTGCAAAAGCAAAAACACTCATTACAAAAATAATACCCTTATTTAATATACTTTTTCTAGAACGCATATACCCCACTGCCTTTCATACATTTTAATTATAAATTAAAAAGAGCAAATTCTTCAATGATTTGCCCTGTTATAATGTCAATATTTGTGAGAAATTGTCTCTATTTGTTTATCTTAGTCTCGTTTTTCCATTTTTCTCCTAAAAGATTCTACCGTTTGAGTAAGTAACATGCTAATTGTCATCGGTCCTACTCCTCCTGGAACCGGAGTATAAGCACTAGCTATTTGATAAGCAGATTTATCTACATCTCCAATATTACCTTTATTATATCCAGCATCAAGTATAATAACCCCTTCTTTTAACCATTCTTTTTTTATAAACTCAGGTTTTCCTACGCATGCTACAACAATATCCGCATTCTTTAAATGAGACTCTAAATTAACCGTTTTACTATGTGCAATAGTAACTGTAGCGTTTTTATTTAAAAGTAACATACTAACTGGTTTCCCTAAAATAGCACTTCTACCTACAATTACTGCGTGCTTACCACTAACGTCGATATTGTAATGCTCGATAAGTTTAATAATTCCTAATGGAGTAGCGCTCTTAAATGCAAATTTTCCATTACTGAAAGCTCCAAAACTCGCGCTATTTACCCCATCTACATCTTTATTAACGCTTATACAATCAAAACACTTTGATTCATCGATGTGATTAGGGATAGGGTGTTGCAATAAAATCCCATCAACATTTTCATTACTATTTAATTCTTTTATTTTATTTATCAATTCTTCTTCACTAACAGAATTCTCAAACTCTACATGAATCGAATCTATTCCTACTCTTTTACAAGCATTTTCTTTCATTTTTACATATGTTACTGATGCAGGATTATCTCCTACTAAGATCGTTGCTAAAGTAGGTGCTTTTTTATATTTTGATTTTAAATTTTCTACTTCTTCTTTTAGTTTGTTTTCATTTTCTTTAGCTAAACTTTTACCATCTAAAATCATAATATTTCCTCCAATTCTTTTAAAAACTCTGTTAGTAAATTTTCTAATTCACGATATGTAGTTATTTCATTTATTTTAACTTTCATATAACTCGCATTAGGCATGCCTTTAATATAAAAACATGCTAACCCTCTCATTTCTTTTATAGCGATACTTTCACCTTTTAATTCAATTAAATCTCTAGCATGTTCTAAACAAACATTAATTCTCTCTTTATATGTTGGCTTTTCTAATATTTTACCAGTATTTAAATAATGATTTATCTCTTTAAAAATCCAAGGGTTACCTATGCTTCCTCTACCTATACTTATAGCATCACACCCAGTATATTCAAAAGTATGAATAGCACTCTCTATATCCACAATATCTCCATTAGCCACAACTGGAATATTGACGTTTTCTTTAACTTTTTTTATCCAATCTAAATTTACTTTTCCACCATAAAAATCACTTCTAGTTCTCCCATGAACACAAATCATTTTTACTCCTGCTTCTTCTAACTTTTTAGCCATTTCAACAACATTGATATTATCATGATCAAAGCCAAGTCTTATTTTAGCGGTTACTGGTTTATCACTCGCTTCTACAATAGCTTTAACCTTATCATAACTATCTTCAATATCTTTTAACCAATAACTTCCCGCTCTAGCTTTAATTACTTTATTAACAGGGCATCCCATATTAATATCTAAAACATCATGATTACCTATTTTGTTTAATATTTTTACTGCCTTAACTAAATATTCTTTATCTCCACCAAATATCTGTAAAGAACACGGATGTTCATCAGGCTCTATTCCTATCATTTCTAATGTTTTTTTACTATCGAAACAAAGAGCTTTATCACTTATCATTTCACTCACAACAAGCCCCGCTCCATATTTAACCATTAATTTTCTATAAACTGAATTTGTATATCCTGCAAGTGGCGCTAAAAAGACTCTTGATGTAACTTCAATACCATTAAGATTCACACTACCACCACCACTAATGATATTTTAGAGTAACTACACTTTTATTTCTACTTTATTTGTAACTTCTTTTATTATTTCGTTCTTTAATTTTCTTTTTAACTCTCTAACACCATTAAATTTGTAATCAAATTTAGTTAAAATCGTTTCACTTTCAAATTCAAATAAGCAATTATTTTTATAATTATTAAGATAATTTGACGCTATTTGTTTATATTTAGATTCATCTAGACTATTGAAATAAATCACTTCATCTATCCTATTTAAAAATTCCTCTTTAAAGAATTTTTTTACTAACTTATCAATTTCTTCCTTGTTTTGATCAACTTTATTAAAACCTACATTATCTTTTTTATTACAATATCCTAAATTACTTGTCATTATAATGATTGAATTAGAAAAATCTATCTTTCTTTTTTTTGCATCTATAAGATACCCCTCATCTAAAATGTTTAAAAATAGATTTATTACATCTTTATGTGCTTTTTCAATTTCATCTAAGATAACAACACTATTGGGGTTCATTTTAATTCCATTAAGTAAAAAAGTTTCAGATTCATGTCCAATATAGCCTGGGTTAGCTCCTAAAATTTTACTAACACTGCTAGGATCACTGTATGCTTCCATATCTAATTTAATGTAGGCATCTTCTCTATCAAAGTATTCTCTAGCAAGTTCTTTAGCGAGTTCTGTTTTTCCAACTCCACTTTCACCTAAAAATAAAAACACTCCTAAAGGTTTGTTTTTTTCTTTAAATCCTTTATTTACCAATTCTAAACTATAACAAATTTTATCTATTGCACTTTCTTGTCCAATGATTTTTTTGTTTAATTTTTCCTTTAATTTGTTAATATTTTTAGTTTCTATATTTACCTTAAATAATTCTAATAAAGCTTTATCAATTTCTTCTTTTCTTATTGATTTTGAATAATTTTTCTTAGCTAATACAGCACTATAATCTAACATATCTATAGCCTTATCTGGAAACTTCTTTTCTTTTACATATTTATCTAAAACATCTATCATATAATTTACTATTTCACTAGATATATTCACTTTATGATATAAGGAGTAATCTTCTTTTATTTTATTTAAAATATCTCGAGTGTCATTTACGCTAACTTCATCTAATTTAATTAACATAAATCTTCTTTCAACAGCTTTTTCTTTTTCAATCAATTTTACATATTCATCATATGTTGTAGCACCAATGACACTAATATCTTGTCTAGCTAAATATGGTTTAAGAATGTTACTTGCATCTATAGCACCTTCCGCTCCACCTGCTCCAATAATATTATGAATTTCATCAATGAAAATAATTGCGTTTTTCTCATCTTTAATTTTTTTTAATATCTTTTTTAGTTTTTCTTCAAATTCTCCTCGATATTTAGTACCTGCCACAATCGAAGATAAATCTAATTCATAAATGGTTTTATTTTTTAATTCTTCATGAACTTCTTTATTGGCAATTTTATAAGCTAAAAATTCCACTAAAGCTGTTTTACCAACCCCTGCATCTCCAACAATTAAAACATTGGCCTTTTGCTTCTTTAAAAGTGTATTTTGAATTATCTCAATCTCCTTATCTCTTTTATACACTTTTATTGGATTTTCCATCATTTTTTTATTTAAATTTGTTAACTCTTCAACACTATCTAATAAACATATTCTTTTAACTTCCAATTTATCTAATAAAAACTTAATATCACAGCCATATTTGTTTAATATCTCTCTTGCTACACAATCATCTTTTTTTATTAAAGAATACATAAGCACTTCTTCACTTATCTTGTCTTCGTTTGCTTTTTTAGATATCTGCGTTGCACTGCTTAATATTTCTTTTAAAGAAAGTGTATATTCCATATAAAAAGGCAATTCTTCATTACTTGGAAATGCCTCTAATAATTCTTTTTTTACCTTTTCAAAATCTAACTTATATATTTCTAATAATTTCTTTAATTTATTATCTTTTACTTTTAGAAAACTTAATAACAAATGTTCACTGCCCACATTACAATGACCAAAATCAAACGCTAAACTTTCTGCAATTGCAATATATTTGCCTGCTTTAGATGAAAAATCTTCAAGCATTAATATCCCTCCTATTTGTAATTTATGTTACTTACAAATAATTATTGTCATTATTTAATTATTGATACAATTTTCTTGCTACCCCTCTAGTGTCAACTCCTCCTAAACCTACCCCTTTAGATACTGTTTTTTTCAGAGTTGCTTCTATATCTATAAAACTATGAACGTGACTTCTAGCTACACTTATTGCGATATAAACAGGATCTAAAACATTAATATTCTTTCTTAAAGGTGAACTAGCAAAATTAGCACCACTTTCAATTAAAGCTTCATAATAAGATTGACAAGCACCAGCAAAAATCACTAATGAATCTTTGCTAGGTTCATATACTCTGGCTTTTTTTACAGTACTAATAAAATATTTACTATTTTCAAAAATTTCTTTCCCATTTTCTAATTTAAAATTATCATGTCCTGTTATTACTAAAACATCAGGTTTATGTTTAATTAATAGATTTGTAATATTTTTAGGCATCTCACTTTCATTCATAAAATATCCAACCGCAGGAATATCATATTTTTTGTAGACACCTAAACACTTTTTCAAGTAATACTCATCTCCATCTAAATGTAGCACACATCCATTAATCAGCTTAGAATTTCTAACTAATTCCAACTCGAAATTTTCTTCATCATGCACTTTTGTAGATACTACTAAATCACTTAAATCTGCATCAGCTTTTAATCTGATATTTGCACCCGATAAGTACGCTTTGTTTCCCTCTAATTTTGTTATTTTAAAGATAATATCATGATTATATTTTTTTCTTGTAACCAAATCCCCAATTTTCATAAATAAAAACACCTCATATTAAGATATGAGGCATTATATTTTTTTGCTATTATTTTAATTCTTCGATTATTTTTTTAAATTCACTTATCGTCAATTCTTCGATTCGAACAGTGTTTTTTATATTTAATTTACTAAGTGTTTGTTCTACGATTTCTTTAGTGAAAGGAAGAGTGTTAGTTATACTTTTTCTTCTGTTTTTTAGACATTCTTTTAAATTCAAGAAAAACGCATCATCTAACTTATATAAATCTTTATTTAAATTTAACTCTAAAACAATAGAATCAACATTAGGTCTTGGTTCAAAATCATTTTTGCTAACATAAGTAACTATACTTGTAGAGGAATAATTATCTATTAAAACTTTAAGATAACTTTCTATTTTATCTTCTTTTTTTATTAATTTTTTACCTACCTCTTTTTGCATCATAACAACCATTTTACTAATTTTATTATTTCTCATAGAAATAATTTTTTCTAAAATATCTGAAGTAATATAGTATGGTAAATTAGAAACAATAATAACCTCTTTATATTCTTTATTTTCTTTTATTAAGTTATTTAAATCCACTTTCAAGAAGTCTTCATTTATTATTTCTAAATTATCTTTATTCAAGTTTTGTTTTAAAACATTAACCATATTTTTATCTATTTCTATAGCGATAACTTTATTAGAAACATTCAATAATTCTTGTGTTAAAGCTCCTAATCCAGGACCAATTTCAATAACTAGAGAATCATTTTTTATATCTAAACTAGAAACCATTTTCTTTATTATTTCATGATTAATAAGAAAATTTTGACCATAGCCTTTTTTAGCGATTAAATTATTTTCTTTTAATATTCTAAATGTTTCTTTTTTGCTTGCTATTATCATTATTAATCACTTCCTCTAACTCTTTTATATCTATATTAAACATATTTATTCTCTTATAAAAAGATTTGCCATTACACCATCCAATATGATAATAATTAGCAACTTTATCTCTTTTAATTTTTGATTCTTTACTACCTATTAAACCTAATTTTAATAAGTCACTATAACTTATTGTTTCTTTATCATTTTCTTTGAAAGTAATCACATTTTCTAACGCTTCTAAAACATCTTCTTTTTTAGTCTCTGCCACTCCTACTTTATTTCCTTTTATAGCTTTTTTCTTTTCGATAAAAGCATGCTTACATTCACCTATATATTCAATAATTTTATTTCTAATTTTTATTCCTGGATAATCAGGATCAGTTAAAATTATTACCCCTCTTTTTTTATTTGCTTCCTTTATGTATTCTAGTGTTTCTTTACTTATTTCACTACCATTTGTAATAATAATATCAGCGTCTAGAAAACTCTTTAAAAAGGTATAGTCACTTTTACCTTCTACTACAATAACTTCTTTAATTTTCATAACTTACTCCTAATAATTCACAAGCGTTTATAAAAGTTTGTTTTTCTATCTCTTTTACATTTATATTTTTTAATATTGCAATCTCTTTTGCTACATATTCTACATATCGAGGTTCGTTCCTTTTTCCTCTAAATGGAGTAGGGGTTAAATATGGTGCATCAGTTTCTAAAACTATATGCTTTAAATTTATATTTTCTACTACTCTTTTTAATTCTTTTGCATTCTTGTAAGTTACAACTCCACCTATTCCTAAAGATAGTCCTAATTTTATAAATTCATGTGCCATTTCTAATGAATATGCATAGCAATGCATAATACCTTTATTAAAACAATTTTGATATTCTTTTAGGATAGTATAAGTGTCATTACAAGCATCTCGAGAATGAATCGAAATAGGCAAATTATATTTTTTTGCTAATTCTAATTGTTTGATAAATAAATCTTTTTGATTTTCTTTATTTATATCATCATAATGATAATCTAATCCTATTTCTCCAATAGCAACCACTTTATCTGTAATTAAAATTTCTAATTGTTTTAAATCTTTTTTATAATCTTTATTAGCTTCGCTAGGATGTATCCCGATTGCAGCATAAATAAATGAATACTTTTTAGCTAAATCTATTGCTCTTTTACTACTTTCTAAATCATATCCTACCACCAACATTTTGTTAACATTGTTATTTTTTGCATCGTTGATTACTGTTGTAAAATCATCATAAATAGGATCGTTTAAATGAACATGTGTATCAAATAACATACTATTTCCTACTTTCCTAGACAAAATCTTGAAAAGATTTCATCTACCATATCCAATCTGGACTTGTGACCTAATATGTCTCTTATATTTTCTAAAGCTTGAGTTAATTCTGTGGTTAATAAATCAATAGGAACAAACTCTAATTCTTTCAAAACATTTTCTAGATGAAGAACACTATTTTCCAATAATCCAATATGCCTAATATTTGATAACATTGGTTTATTACTGTACTCTTTTATATTAAACCCAACAGAGTTTATAATTTCCTTTTTTAAAATTTCAATATCATTGTGTTTTGCACTAATTTCTATTGTGTTAAAATCAAAATCTTTTTCTTTAATTTCCTTTTTATTCGCTACTATAATTCTTTTATTATCTTTGGTCATTTCTAGTAATTTATAATCCTCATCCTCTAGTTTTCTAGAAGCATCTAAAACAATAATAATTAAATCTGCTTTATCTATTAAATCTAATGATTTTTCTATACCAATTTTTTCTACTTTATTTTCAGTTTTTCTAATTCCTGCAGTATCAAGTAAATTAATCTTTAATCCATTTAAAGTTATTTGCCCCTCTACTATATCTCTAGTTGTTCCTTCTATATCTGTAACAATTGCTTTTTCTTCATTTAAAAGGGCATTTAAAATACTAGATTTACCAACATTCGGTTTACCTAATATTGCTATATTTAATCCATCTTTTATTCTTTTTCCAACATTAGAATCTTTTATTAAACCTCTTATCATATTTGATATATTATTAATAGAATTAGTAACATATTCCTTTGTAGCAACTTCTGCTTCATCATATTCTGGATAATCTATATTAACCTCAATATTTGATAATAATTCTAAAAATTCATATTCTATATTTTCTATTAATTTAGATGTATTTCCTATTAAACCATTTAATGCTAATTTTGCTTCTAATTCACTCTCTGCTCTAATCATATCATTGATAGATTCCGCTTGTAATAAATCCATTTTATTATTTAAAAATGCTCTTTTTGAAAACTCTCCTCTTTTAGCTAACTTAGCACCTTTTTTAACACATAATTCTATGATACGTTTAACAATAAACATACCCCCATGGCAATTTATTTCAAAAGAATCTTCTCCAGTGAATGATTTAGGTGCAATAAAAGTAGAAATAATTACTTCATCTATTACTTCTTGATTATCTTTTATTTTACCATAATAAGTTTTGTTTCCTTTATATTCTTTCTTATTAGAAAATATTTCTTTTAATAAATCTAAACAATTTTCTCCACTTACTCTAATTACTGCGATAGCACTTTCCATCGGAGGAGTAGCTAACGCTACAATTACATCTTTATACACATAAATCACCTTCGTAAAAATTATACAAAAAAAGAGTGTTTTTTTACACTCTTTTTTAATATTTATTAATTCTATTCTTCTACGTAGTAGATACTTAACTTTCTATCTTTTCCTTGTCCTTGACTTTCAGTTTTAATATTATGATACCCTGCTAAAGCACCATGAATAATTCTTCTTTCATCACTAGGCATAGGATTTAAAGTGATAGTAGTTTTTGTTGTTTGAACTTCTTTAGCGTATCTTCTAGCCATTTGGATTAATTTTTCATATTTTTCTTCTTTATAATCACCAATGTCTAAAAGGATTTTGTAGTGTTTTCCGAATCTTTGATGAATAGCCACGCGAACAAGTTCATTTAATGCTTGTAGTGTTCTTCCACCTTTACCAATTAAAACACCATCTCTATCAGTTTCAATGTTAATATTAATAACTTCTTTTTCATGTTTTCCGTTTAAAGTAGGATTTAATCCCATATTAGTTAATACTGTATTCAAATATTCTTTCACAAAATCAATAACATCAGCAACAAAATATGCTTCTATCTCACAATTATCTTCGCTTTTTGAAATTATTCTATATTGTAAATATTCAATATCAACATTTTCTCCATCAGCAGCATGATCTAATGCTTCTTCTAAATTTTTTCCACTATATAAATTCATAATTAAACACCTCTATCTACTATCTTACTACTTTTACTCTTTTTTTTCTATCTGCAAATGATTTTAATTTTTTATTAACAAATTCAGTACTAAACACTATTGTTTGTAATATAGAGAATACTGAACCTAAAAACCAATAAATAATTAAAGCAGCTGGCAATACAAATCCACTTGTAACAATTAATACTATCATAAATATCATCATCTTATTCATTGAGCTATCTGTTCCGTTACTTTTAGCTTTTTGATAATGTGGATTTTTCTTCTTTTCTTTCCAATTTCTTAGCCAAACAGATATTTTCATCGTAAATATTTGACCAACAATCATCAAAACGAATAAAAGGATTGCAGCAATATTTCCACTGAATATTTGAGTATTAATTTTTTCTCCTAACTCCATTCCAAGTAAAGTACCTTTTCTAATAGCTAAAGTTTGATTCATCGCAGCCCAAACAGCTATAAATATAGGGAATGAAATGAAATTTGTTAACAAACTAATGAAAGGATTAATATTATTCTTTTTATATATATCCATCATCTTCATTGAAAGTGCTTGTTTCTCATTTTGAGTTAAATTAGGATCTTTCATCCTCTCGTTTAATTTTAATAATTCAGGTTGAATTTCTGTCATTTTTATAGTACTTATTTGTCCTTTAAAATTCACTATTAACATAAACACTCTTATAATAAGAACAATTATTACAATAGCAAATAAAGCTGCAAAACCATTACCTCCAAATGAGTTAGTTGTCTTTGTTAATAGCCACGAAAGAGGATATACAATTAAACCTTCTAATAAACCTGTCTTCCACGCATCTCCCCATGTCTTAGCTTCAAGTGTTGCTCCAGTTTGAGGGTCAACATCATCTTCTATAACTAAACAAGCTTTAGGATGACTAGCATAAATTTCTTCGATTTTTTCATCAACGAATTTTTCAAAACTTTCAGATCTAGTTTTTATATATCCCTTATCACCAGGTGATAACTCTTCTAATTCATTTAACCATAGGTTATTGTTTTTAGTTCTAATATCAGCTTTAGCGCTATTAATTTGCTCTGTAGTACACGTTCCTGATTTTCCACATTCTGTATCCAAATACATTTCTTCCACTTTAGCATTTGCATAAGCTGTGTATTCTTCAGATTCGATATTCATACTAAGCGCTGCTGTATTTCTCCATTTTTCAATATTTGTCTTTTCTATGTGTTGTTTAATGTTATTTATATCTTGTTCACTACACATAGAACTAGTACAAGAACAACCACAGCCTGTAGCGGTTATAATTGTGAAGAGCCCAATACACAAAAACATCAATAATTTATTTTTTTTAGTTTTTTTCATTTTCTTTTTTTCCTTTCTTTAAAATTTTATTCACACACATTGTCAACTCTTTAAAGTTTTCAATATATGTTTTATCTAAATATTTTTTTCTTGCTATAACCACGATATCATAAGAATCATTTTTTGAAACACACTGATTTAACATACTAACTATTTGTCTTTTCACTTTATGTCTAACTACTGAGTTTCCTATTTTAGAACTCACACTAACCCCTATCCTACAAACCCCTAAATCATTAGGTTTGTGGTAAATTGTCATGTTTTCACGTGAAACATATTTATGAAAGTCCAGAACTTTTTTAAAATCTTCATTCTTACGTAATCTATTTTCTTTTTTCATACTTTCACCTTATTAATATAAATGTATAATAAATGTATAAAATTATCTAAATACATATTTGCTATATAAAAATAGGCTGTTAGCTTATTTTACTAACAGCCCACGAATAATTAAGCAGATAGTACTTGTCTACCTTTGCTTCTTCTTCTAGCAAGAACTTTACGTCCATTCTTAGTTGCCATTCTAGCTCTAAAACCGTGAACTGCGGCGTGTTTTCTCTTACTTGGTTGATATGTTCTTTTCATTCTGACACCTCCATTAATAATTACATAGCGATAAAATTATAATTTATATGCACTCAGATGTCAACCAATATTGTTTTTTATTTATTATAAATATATTAAATATACATATCATATAATTAACAATTGTTTTACACATGTTTATAAGTTGTTTATTTAAATGTTATAAAACCTTGTTTTTGTTAATCTACAATTGCGTTTTAAACGATTGTGGAAAAGGATATATTGTTAATAAAATTGTTATAAATTTACAACATATTTGTACACAGTGGAAAGATGTTTTTTAACAGTGTTTTTTTATCAACAAATAAGTTGTGGAAAACTCGTATTTTGTAATACTGATATAATAAATCTTATGTGGAAAAACCTGTGGAAAGCAAAAATTATGTTTTTTTAGTAATATAATATGTTATATTATTCACGAAAAGGGGAGAAAGAATAAAATGAATTTATCTAAATTGTCCACAATTTGGGAACAAGTGTTACAAATTGTAAAGGATCAACTTCAAGATAATAAAGTATTTGACACTTTCTTTCAGAATTCAAAGCTATATAAAGTAGAGGGAGATACTGCATATATTAGTGTTAACACTAAATTCGCTAAAGAATTACTGAGTGAAAGATACTTACCTTTGATTGAAAACGCACTAGAAAAAGCTACTGATTACAACTATAGTTGTAAAATTAGTATGGAAAGTGAAGTTGTTATTCCATCAGAGAGTCATGAAGAAAATCCTAGTTCAATCGTGTCAAACCTAAATTCTAACTATACTTTTGAGAACTTTGTTGTAGGACCTTCTAACCAAGAAGCGCAAAGCGCAGCGTTAACAACCGCTCTAGAACCTGGTAAATTCTACAACCCATTGTTCTTATATGGTAAAAGTGGAATAGGAAAAACACACCTATTGCACGCTATTGGCAATTACATTTTATCTAAGGACCATAATAAACATGTTTATTATGTATCTAGTGCAGAATTCTTAGATGACTATGTATCTGCTATTAGAGCAAATCAACTTGATGAATTCAAGGAAAGTTTTAAACAAAACGATGTATTGTTGATAGATGATATTCAATTCTTATCTGGTAAAGATAAGATTACAGAAGCATTTTTCCACATTTTTAATCACTTAGTTACTCGTCACAAACAAATTGTTATCACAAGTGATAGAGCTCCTAATGAATTAAAAAAGCTAGAGGAACGTTTAGTAAGTAGATTCGCTAGTGGATTAAGTGTGCAAATCACTGCTCCAGAGTATGAAACTTCACTTGAGATTCTAAAAAAGAAAATCGAAGATCAAACATTTTCAAACAAAATGATAAAAGAGGATGTTTTAAGTTACATAGCTTTAAAATATTCCAAAGATATTCGACAATTAGAAGGTGCATTAAATAGATTAATGTTCTACGCTGAATCTTTTAAGAAACAAAGTAAGATTATTGACCTAAGTATTGCACAAGAAGCCCTAAAGGGCTTAGTAGTTACACCAGTGCAACAAACTGATACATTAACTGTGGAAAAAATAAAGATGACTGTAGCAGATTATTATAAGTTATCCACATCTCAATTATCTAGTAGTGTTAGAGTTAGCAACATTTCAAATGCAAGGCACATCGCTATGTATTTATGTAGATCACTTCTTGACACTCCGTTTATAAAAATAGGCGATGAATTCGGAGGTAGGGATCATAGCACTGTGATTAATGCTTGTGAAAAAGTGGAAAAGTTGTTGAAAACTGATCCGAACTTCAAACAAGCTGTGGAAGACATTAAAATCCTGTTGAGATAAGGGTTTTAGCGGATTCGGATAAATAAAAAATAAAGGTTATCCACATTATCCACACTTTCCACATTCCTAATAATATATATAATATTTAAATATATATATAAATATAAAAGAATATAAAGAAAAGAAATAAAAAAAGGCTCAGGAGGTATTAAAATGCGTTTTATAATTTCTAGAAATGTTTTGGAGGAATCATTAAATATAGTTTCAAAGGCTGTAACAAATAAAACTCCAATAGCTGTTTTAACAGGTATTAAATTTGATTTAGATGAAAGAGGATTAACTTTAACAGGTAGCGATACAGATTTATCAATCTCAACATTTATTCCTGTGGAAAACAATACAAAACAAAATATAACAGTATTTTCAACAGGTAGTTGTGTATTAAATGCTAGATATGTAACTGAAATTGTTAAGAAAATCGACAGCGACAGAATTGAAATAGAATTAATAGATTCAACATTAGTAAAAATAACTGATCAAAAATCTAACTTTAGTTTAAATTCAATTAATGTAGCAGACTTCCCATTTATTGATTTCAACTTTGACAACAATGTAATTGTTATGAAAGGTGATTTATTAAAACAAGTTATTGCACAAACTATATTTGCAACAAGTGTAAAAGAAACAAGACCTATCTTAACAGGGATTAACTTTAAAATTGATGGAAACGTTTTAGAAGCAGTAGCTACAGATACTTATAGATTAGCTAAGAAAAGAGTTACTCTAGGTGATAGCGCTTACGTAAACGTAACTATACCAAATAAAAGTTTAAACGAAGTAAGTAAAATTGTTGTGGGAAATGAAGAAGTTACAATTGATTTCTTTGAAAAGAAAGTATTATTCAAAGTTGGAAATACAATTATTTCAACAAGAGTAATTAATGGAGTATACCCAGATACTTCAAGATTAATTCCAGAAAACTTTGATTACAAATTAACCACACTTACAAATGATTTAGTAAGTGCTGTAGATAGAGCTAGTCTTTTATCCACAGATGGTAACAATATTGTTAAACTTTCTATGAATATGGATAAGACTGAATTATCAAGCAGAAGCCAAGAGATAGGTTCTGTTGTGGAAAAAATATCTAACTATGAATACAGAGGAAATAAATTAGATATTTCATTCAGTGCACAATATATAAAAGATGCTATTAAAGCAATTGGAAGTAATGAAGTTGAACTATCATTTACAAGTGAAATGAAACCATTCATTATTAAAAACAAAGAAGATAACTCAGTAGTACAATTAGTATTACCTGTAAGAACTTATCAATAAGAATATTAACCTAGAAATTAATCTAGGTTTTTATTTTCCACAAATGAGAAATAAGCTTATGCTTATTGTGGATAAATTATTGTTGAAACATCTATGTGGAAATGTTAAAATTTTTCCAGAGGTGTTGAAAATGAAATATTATTACATAAAAAACCAAGCTCCGGATCCAGAAAATCCACAACAATATTTTGAAGGGTATGTTCTTAGAGAATCTAATAGTTCAAATTTTTGGGAACTGTTTAAAAAAATTCACCATTCAAGAAGAGGATATGATATAAATGTGGAAATAGTTTCTAGCGAAAGGATCGAAGAAATAAAATTAAATGATTTTTTAACTTTATATCAATATAGAGGAAAAACAGCTATTTATCGTTCTTACTCAGAATTGTTAACAGCTTATTTTCAATATGTTGTCGAGCATTGTGATAATCCACAATTTGTTAATTCTTATAAAGAAAATAAAAGTAAAATCAAACAATGTTTCGATTATTTGTTATCCTCAAATGTTTTACCAAGACATTTTGAAAAATATTTTGAATTAAATAAACCGCAAGAAATATATGATTTTCTATTAAGCGTTCATAAAGAAGAATTAGAAAATAAAAGATAGAAAAAAGTTATCCACGAAACTGTGGGTAACTTTTTTGTTTTTTTGAAAATTTTTAGTTTACAAACTTATATATTTCATATATAATTGAAATCGCTGAGTGAGGGCAGCAAATCTTCTCTGCTGATTGAGAGATAAATCAGCTAATAGACCAAAGGGGGGTTAAATAATGACAAAATATGAAATTATGTATATTTTGAACTCAACTCTAGATGAAGAAACTAGAAAAGCAACAATTGAAACTTTAAACAAAATTTTAACAGACAATGGTGCTACAATTAGTGATGTTAATGAATGGGGTAATAGAGAATTAGCTTATGAAGTTAACAAACAAACTAGAGGATATTATGTTGTTACAACTTTAACATCTGAAGATGCTAAAGCAATCAACGAGTTCGATAGATTAAGTAAAATCAATAACAAAGTTTTACGTCACATGATCGTTAACTTAGATAAATAATTAGGAGATAATATGTTAAATAAAGTAATTTTGATTGGTAGAACTACTAAAGAAGTAGAGCTAAGAAGAACAAGTAATGGTACAGCAGTTGCAACCTTCACATTAGCTGTGGATAACAGATTTGTATTAAAAGATGGAAAATCATCTACAGATTTCATTTCATGCGTAGCATGGGCTAATACAGCAGAAACTATGGAAAAATATGTTCGTAAAGGTGCTTTAATAGCAGTTGAAGGTAGAATCCAAACAAGAAACTATGATAATAAAGATGGAAATAAAGTTTATATAACTGAAGTAGTTGTGGAAAACATGAGAATGTTAGAATCTAGAGGTAATGATAGAAGCAATAACAATCTAGATAGTTATGAACCTACTACAGGTTATAGAGATACATACACTGAGGTAGAATCCCCAGAAATTGAATATAACATTTCTGATGATGACCTACCTTTCTAAAATTTATGAAAGGAGAATATAACAATGGCTTATAAGAAACAAAAACCAAGAAAGAAAGTGTGTTATTTTACAAAAAATAAAATCACTTATATTGATTATAAAGATGTTGAATTATTAAAGAGATTCGTTAGTGCTAATGGTAAAATTATTCCTCGTAGAGTAACAGGAACTAGCGCTAAATATCAAAGAATGTTAGCTACAGCTATTAAAAGAGCTAGAGAAATGGCATTATTACCATTCGTTCAAGAATAATAAAATAGACCTTCGGGTCTTTTTTTTGTTATATAAAGTGTTAGTTTGCTTTTATTTGATATTCTTTTTATTTTATAATAAAAAGGAGGCGATTAATGTGCAAAAATTATTTTTAAAAGAAAAGAAAAATATCTTATTGATAGCGTTATTAGAAATTACTTTGGCTATTTTTGTGTTTTTGAATTATTATTTTGGTAATTTTTTACACATTAACATTGAATTGGAAATAGTTTATAGTGTTTTAATTGCTGCTATTTTTATAATAGATTTTGCTTATGTTCTATTTTTATATTCAAAAGTAGATCAATTAAATGATATAAATACAAAGAAAACAAATTTTGTTTTAACTAACAATATCGAAGATATATTTTCATTTACTGAAAGTGGAGTTATATTCTATGATGAAAATTTTAATGTTATTTGGACTAATGATTTTATCGATAATAGAATTATAAATTTGGTGGGAAAAAACCTAATTAGATTTAATAATGATTTTTGTAGGATTCTAGAAGATAAAAATGACACTTGTAAATTAACTATCAACAATAAAGTTTACGAATGTAAATGTTTAAAAGAATTAAAAGTTGTTATTATAAGAGATATAAATCAATATGAAACTCTATTATCAACATACAATAATGAATCTCCTGTAATTATGCAAATAAACTTAGATAACTATAGTGATGTTTCAAATATGTTAGACGAAACTACAATGAGTGAATTAGATGTGAAAGTTAGATCTTTAATTACTGAATGGTCAAAAGAAAAAAGAGCTTTATTAAAGAAAATGAGAAATGATTCATACTTTGTTATAATTCCAGAAAGTACCTACTCTGAATTACTAAAAGAAAAATTTCAATTAATAAATGCAGTTAAAAATATAAGAGAAGACGATAATAATTTAACTATCTCAATCGGAATTGGAAGAGGAATTAATGATTTTGTTAAATTATCTGAAATGGCTTTAAGTGCTTTAGATGTTGCTTTATCTAGAGGTGGAGATCAATGTGTTGTTAACACATATGGGAAGAACATGGAGTTCTATGGTGGAGCGAGTGAAGCTAGAAGTAAGAGACATAAAGTTAAAGTTAAGGTTGTTTCTAAATCATTATCCGCTTTAATTCAATCAAGTGATAAAATATTTATTATGGGACACATTGAAGCTGACTTCGATGCTATTGGTGGTTGTTTAGGTTTGTATACAATAGCTAAACAATTAAAGAAGAAAGTAAAAATAGTTTACGAAGATAAATTAGTAGAGATAAAAGCTAGAACTGCTTTCAGATTATCATTTGATAAAGAAGAAGTAGATGAAATGGTTTGTGATTGCGATGAAGCAGTAAAAGAAATGAATGAAAACAGCTTATTAATCTTGGCGGATGTAAGCAATGAAAACATTGTTATGTCCAAAGAAGTTTTAAATAAAGCTGAAAGAGTAGCGATAGTTGATCACCATAGACCTGGAGAAAAGTTATTTGCTCAAATTTACTCATATCAAGAGCCAGCATCAAGTTCGACTTGTGAAATGGTTATAGAATTAATTAGATCTAGTGAAAATAAAATACATGTTGCTCCTGAAATTGCGACATACATGCTTACAGGTATTTTATTAGATACTAATAACTATAAAAACAAAACAGGTTCGAGAACATATGAAGCATCTATGTTGCTTAAAGAATATGGAGCAGATAATAATTTATCTAGTGAATTCTTAAAAGAGGAATATGAAGAATATTTATTAAAAACTAAAATTATGGCTAATTCATATACGCCATATTATGGAATCGTTGTTTGTTTATCAAATGATGAAGATATAGTGGATAAAACAACTCTTGCTAAAGTAGCAAATAGCGTTTTAGATGTAAAAGAAATAAAGGCTTGTTTTGTTATTGGAAGAGTTAGTAACAATAGTGTTGGTATAAGTGCTAGAAGTGATGGAACTGTTAATGTACAAAAAATTATGGAAAGTTTAGATGGTGGAGGGCATTACAGTGCTGCCGCTACAGAGATTATTGATGTTCAAGTGGAAGATGCAAAAGAAATGTTAGAATCTAAAATGGAAGGATTTATTGGAGATACAAGAATTTCTGAATAAGGAGGAATGGTTATGAAAGTTATCTTGTTAAATGATGTGAAAAAAGTAGGTAAAAAAGGTCAAGTTGTTGAAGTTAGTGATGGATATGGTGCTAACTATTTAATTCCAAATAAGTTAGCAGTAAAAGTAACTAAGACTAGTTTAGATATTAAACAAAAACAAGATGATGATCATGCTTTAAAACAACAAGAATTAAAGAAGGAAGCCGAAGAATTAAAAGTTAAGATGGAAAAATTAACTTTAGAGTTAAAAGCTAAGGTTGGTAAAGACGGTAAGATGTTTGGCGCTATATCACCAAAACTAATTGTAGAAGAGTATAAGAAGCAATTTGATATCGAATTAGATAAACGTAAGTTTATAGATTATCAAAATATATCAACTTTAGGGTATACCAAAGTAAAAATTGAATTGTATAAAAATGTAATAGGGATTATAATAGTACATGTAAGTGAATTTTAAGAAGTGGGAGGTGTTTAGGTATGGTGGAACAACCATATTCATTGCAAGCTGAAAAGGCTGTTTTGGGATCTATGATGTTATCTAAAGATGCAGTCTATGAAGGTATTGCAAGATTAACCGAAGAAGACTTCTACTTAAGAGATCACAAAATTATTTTTAACGCTATTAAAAATACTCATATAAGAGGATTAGATGTTGATATTGTTACAGTTGTAGATCAACTTATGCTAGATAATAAATTACAAGAATTAAGCGATGCTAATTATGTGTATACAATACTTGATGATAATATTACTCCTAGTACAGTAGAGCAATATATTCGTATTGTTCAAGATAAGACTATTTTAAGATATTTAGTTAATCTTGCAGATTCTATTGCTAACAATTGGAATAAAAAGGAAATAGAAGATATTGGAGATTATATCAGTAAAGTTGAAAATGATGTTTTAGCAATCACTAGAGCAAGAAATGTAGGAGATTTTAAATCACCAAAAGAAGTAATTGATGTAATCAAAGAAAAATTAATAAATAATGATAGAAGTAACGGAGACTTAACTGGTACTCCAAGCGGATATAGGGATTTAGATAGAATAACACACGGTTTCCAAAAGGGGGATATGGTTATTTTAGCTGCTAGACCAAGTATGGGTAAGACAGCTCTTGCTCTTAATTTTGCTATGAATGCTGCTATAGAAAATAATGTTCCTGTAGGCATCTTTTCTTTAGAAATGCCTGCTGAGCAATTAATGCAAAGAATGTTAAGTGCTACAAGTGGTGTTAATAGTGATAAAATCAGAAGTTTTAATTTAAATGAAAAAGAGTGGCCTAAGATTGATGTTGGTGTTAACAAATTAAGTAACGCTAAAATATTTATAGATGATACAGCGGGAGCAAAGATTGCTGATATTCAATCTAAAGCAAAAAAATTAAAAGCTAAGTGCGATGATTTAGGATTAATTGTTATTGATTATTTGCAATTGATTACTACTTCTACTTTTGGAAAAAACGATACAAGTAGACAACAAGAAGTAAGTGAAATTTCTAGATCACTAAAAGCAATGGCTAGAGATTTAAAAGTCCCTGTTATTGCACTTTCTCAATTATCAAGAAGTGTTGAAAAAAGAGAGGATAAAAAACCAATGTTATCAGATTTAAGAGAATCAGGTTCAATAGAGCAAGATGCTGATTTGGTAATGTTTATTTATCGTGAAGATTATTACAATGGTAATAAAAAAGAAGATGGAAGCAATTCTAGTAGTGGTGTTGCTCAAGTTTCAATAGCTAAACATAGAAACGGTGCTACAGGGTTGGTAGAATTATTATTTTTAAAGGATGTAGGGTTGTTTTCTGATTACAGTAAGAGGGAGGAATAATATGAAATTTTACTCTCTTGCTAGTGGTTCTAGTGGAAATTCTTTTTTAGTAGATAATGGTAAAGAATTAATATTAATAGATGTTGGAATACCATATATTAAGATAAAAGAAAAATTAAGTGAGTTAAATTATGCTATTGAGGATGTAAATTATATTTTGATAACTCATAGTCATGTTGATCATATTCGTTCACTTAACTCTTTTTCTAATAAAAAAATATATTCCTCTGTTAAAATTCCTGGTGTAGTAAATGTTTTAGAGAAAAATATAGAAATAGATTTAGGAAGTTATAAAATTATTTCTTTTCCTCTTTCTCATGATGTTGAATGTTGTGGATATAGAATATCTTTTGAAGATGAAAGTTTATTATACTTGACTGATACTGGATATGTTAATTCTAGGATTATGAAATATTTAGAAAATGCAACTTACTATATTTTTGAAAGTAATCATGATATAGAAATGTTAATGAATAGCGATAGACCTTATTTTCTTAAATCGCGAATTCTTTCTGATAAAGGACATTTAAGTAATGAGGATGCTAGTGAAATATTATTAAATTGTATTGGCGAAAAAACTAAAGAAATATATTTAACTCATATATCAAAAGATTGTAATACAAAAAAATTAGCTTATGATACTTTGATAAAAACATTTAACAATAACAGTTATAATCATAGTAAGTTAAAAATTCAAACTTTAGATAGAGAAGAAATTTTGCAAGGAGGAAATCTTTATGAGAAAGATTGTCTTAGTATTTAGTCTCCTTGTGAGTTTTCTTTTTTCTTTTTCTTATAATTCTACCTCTCAAGATTCTTCTAGAGTAGAATTGCTTTCAGTTGAAAATAATAATTGTGGCAAGTATGATTCAATAGTTAATATAACAACAACCAATAATTCTATAAATGTCAGCGGTTTTATTGTTCATAGTGATATAAATTATACTTATATTGCCACCTCATCTTTTCATTATGAAAAAGAATATAATTACGAAATTATTTTTAGTGATTATTCTAGACATAAAGCTATAGTTCAAGGGGTTGCAAACGATGAAGGAATAATGGTTCTTCGAGTAGATAATCCTAAAAGATGCTCTGTTAGATTTTCTAAAAGCGCTTTGTTAGATAAACTTGAAAGAGTAGATTTGTTAGGTATGTATAATTATCAATTCATATTTGCTGAAGCTTATGTTAATGCAACAGGATTATGTAAAAATTGTAAAGATGAAACATATAAAAAATATTATTACACTTTACTTAACGCAGATATAAATAATGAATTTATAGGAACTGGGGTTTTTGATAAAGCTGGACAACTTGTAGGAATGGTGACTTCTAAATCAGAAAAGTATATTTTAGGTGTTAATATGTTAGATGTAGATAAAATTTATGTTGTAACTTACCATCTTATAGAAGAGGGTAAGTATGATAAAAATTATATTAAATATAATTTATTAGATGTTAATTCATTGACTAAATATGAGAAATATTTATATAGTTTAGATGAGGACTTAACTGATGGGGTGCTAATTAGTTCTATCCACTATCTAAATTATTTTACTGGCGGATTAAATCAAGGTATGGTAATTGTGAAGGTGAATAATATAAGTGTGAAGAACTGTTATGAGTTAGACAAAGAGTTTTCTAAATATAAAAAAGGCTCAAAAGTGGAACTAACAGTTAGAAAAATTTCAGGTCACTATAAGGTGTACAGAGTGAAATTGTAGAAAGGGGTATTGTATGAAAAAAATTAGTAAAGGATTGATGGTGTTATCTGTTGGTTTTTTATTAGCAGGTTGTAGTTGTAATAAAGAAGTGAATAACGAACAAGTGCAAGTTGAAAACGTTTATAACACAGATCACATTTTTGATGATGTGAGTAGTAGTTTATCAAAATTATATAACGAAAGTGTAACGTCTGTTGTTAGAGTTATCGCAAATGAAACTTTGGGCTCAGGAGTGGTTTATAAAGAAGAGGGAGATTATGCTTATATTCTTACAAACGCTCATGTAATAGCAGATGAAAAAGGAAACGAAAGAACTTCAATAGAAGTTGTGTTTTCTAACTATGCTAGAGTTACTGCTAGAACAATAGCATACGATAGAAATGAGGATGTAGCTGTAATTAGTGTAAATAAAAATAAAAATTATACTGTAGCGAAATTAGTTGAAGATGATACAGACGTTAAAATAGGTGATTCTGTTTATTCGATAGGTAATCCTAATGGAAGTTATTTTGCAGTTACAACAGGAGTAATCAGTAATAACAGATTAAAAACATCTACTAAATATATTTCAAATGATACAACAGAAACCTATGTGTATAATTCTACTTCTACAATAAATCCTGGTAATAGTGGTGGAGCTATGTTTAACAGTGATGGCGAAGTTATTGCTATAAATACAATGCAACCAGAAGATTCAAAAAATGAGATGAGAAATCACAACTATGCTATACCAGCAAATTATTTTGCTAAAGTGGCAGATTATCTAGTTGTTAATAGAGCTAATCACGTTAGAAGCACTTTAGGAATTACAGTTAAATCAATTTGTGATTATTCAGTTAGTGAAAAAGCAACATTGGGAATAAAGTTGAATGGTGGCGTACATATTATTAGCACTTCAGTAGATGGGGTTACTAAAGGTAGAGTAATTACTCACATAAATGGAACACCAATTAATACTTTTGAAGACTATGAATTCGAACTTTTAGAATATTCTAAGGACGATATAGTAACTTTAACTATATCAGATACTGCAGGAAGTAACATTAAAGATGTTAATGTGAAAATGAAATAATGATTAAAATTAAGATTGTTTGTGTAGGAAAAATAAAAGAAGATTATCTAAATAGCGGAATTAATGAATATCTAAAAAGATTATCAAATTATGCTAAGATCGAGATTGTAGAAGTTAAAGATGAAAAAATAGTAGCTAACGATAGCGAAGAACATGTAAGAGAAATCGAAGGAAAAAGAATAATCGAAAAATTAGATAAAGGTTATTATAATATTTTCTTAGATGTTCATGGAAAAGAATTAAGCAGTGAAAAGATGGCAGAATTCACTCAAAATCTTATCGATTCTGGAAAAGGAAATATTTGTTTTGTGATTGCAGGGAGTTTAGGATTTTCTAAAGATGCTCTAGATTGCGCAGATTTTAGGCTCTCTTTTTCAAAAATGACATTTACCCATCAAATGATAAGGTTGTTGCTTTTGGAGCAAATTTATAGGGTTTTTAAGATAAATAACAATGAAGTATATCATAAATAGTGTGATATGCTTTTATTTTTTTGTTTTATAGGTTCAAAAAGTGATTTTTACTTTTAAAAATAGATGGGTTATGATAGAATATAAATGTATTTATATTCTTTCATAAATATAGAAAAGAGGGACTTTCAATGGATGTTAAGATTACTAGCGAATACATCACTTTGGGTCAGTTCATTAAATTTGTAGGAATTATAAGTAATGGGGCGGAAGCAAAAATGTATCTTGCTTGCAACGAAGCTTATATAAATGATGAACTTGATACTAGAAGAGGGAGAAAAATATATCCTGGTGATGTAGTTAAAGTTGAAAATAAAACTTATAAGGTTATAGCGTAATGTATCTTGAAAGATTAGCGATGATCAACTTTCGAAATTATAAACAATTAGATGTTAAGTTCGATAAAGGGATAATATATCTACTTGGTAATAATGGGGTTGGGAAAACTAATTTACTTGAAGCTATCTATTATATTTCTAATTTAGAATCATTTAGAAGTAATGAAGATAAAAATTTAATTAACGAATTCAAAGGCCAATTTAGATTGGAATCGATTGTGGATGGGATTAATTATAAATTGAATGTAGCTAGTAATAATAAGGATTTACATATAGATGGCATTGAGTATAAGAAGTATAGAGAATATTTAGGTAGAGTGAATGTTATAGAATTTATTCCTGAACAAGTATATTTATTTAAAGATTCACCTAAAGATAGAAGGAAATTTATTGATAAAGAATTATCTAA
>JAZKZZ010000025.1:0-40012 GCA_045612885.1 Bacilli bacterium
CTACATAATTATCTTGATTATTTTGATATACATTTAATAGTTTAGCATTAATAATTGTTTTAAAAATATCAATAACTTTTAATAATTCATCTCTAACCTCATCTGAGCTGCTATATTTAACTTTTGTAATGATATCTACATCGTTTGTTAAATTAATAAGTGGTTCGCTTAAATATTCCTCTAAAACAAAGTTAACGCCATCATCTACAATGCTCTTTAAAGTTAAAGTGTCAAATAACAATTCTAAAGCTGCTTCTATCTTATCCACTTTTATTTCTTCAAGATTCAAAGTATTAATATCAATATCATTGCTCAATAATTTGATTAGTCCTGAATCTTCAATATATACAGCTGCTACTAAAACTTTGCTTAAATCTTTTTCTACAGTTGTTTTTCCATCTTCTGTTTTAATTTGAGTTAAGTATCCAGTTATAGATTCGCTCACTTTACTGTTAGTAACTTTACCAACAAAACTATCATTAAAGGTATCTAAATATTTAATAATTTCTTCATAATTTTTCAAATATTCAATCGAAGATAAATCCTTATTAACTGATGCATCTTTTGCATCTTTATATAGTCTTGTAATTACACCAATTGGCATAAAAATAACGCTAGTAACAAGAGCCCATTGTGAACCCTTAATTAATCCTCCAGTTAATCTATGCTTATCCTTTTTATCTTTGATTTTCTTTCCTTTTTCATTTCTAACTATACGATCGTTTTCATCTCTTACATATCTTGAATAATGGAATACAGTTCTAGAAATAATTGCTACTATTGAAATGTATATCCAATATATTGGAAAAGACAAAGGTAACCCCACTAAAACAAGTACCATAAATATTACTAAAGAGAAAATAGCACGAGGATAAGTATCTATTAATTCTACCAATCCTGGAATAGACTTAAATATATTGTTCTCTTCCGCAACTCCAGACATTAAACTTTCTATTGATTGACCATTAATAGTAATAGTTAAAGCACTATCACAAATTTTAGGAGCTAAAAAGAAAACTAGTAACAAATAAATCATTACATAACTAAATCTTATTAAACTCTTTCTTCTTCCTTTTATTAATCCATATAACATTCCCAATAAAAATACCAACAAAAATAATAATAGTGGTCCCCACTTGATAATTGCAATAATATTTTCACTACTCATAGCATTCACTCTCCCATAGTTATTCTAATATAATTATATACATTTTCATATGTCATAAACATAAATCGTTTAAAAAAGATGTATAAAAATAAAAAAAGTCAGTCTTTTAGACTGACTATTTATTACCACAAGCTATGTCTTTTCTTAGCGTTTGGATCAACTATTCCTAATTCATCCATTATTTGTTTCAACACTGCATCACGGTTAGTAGTATCTCCCTCTACTAATTTAATTAATTCTTCTTGTAATTCAGGAATTCTTTTAACCACAGTTATTAATGCTTCTTTGTTGTTATTATTTACGTCCTTATAATAGTGAACTTCTTGCAATTGAGCAAATATATCTCTAATAGCAGGTATTGCCGTTATGATATTATTTGTCAAATTTGTCATAAGTAAAGTAAATATTTCTAGAGTGTAATTATAATATGAAGATAATGAAGAGTTACTAGTAGCATGCTTTTCATCCTCTAATAACGTTTTAATATTAGGATAAATCTCGCTAATTTTAATAATTATTTGTTTAGTATTATACTTTTCTCCACCTGTTAGCATCATATAAATTATACCCCCTTTATATAATAACTTACGCTAAACTATTTTCAGTTTTTACTTCTCTTTTTTGGTTTTTTCTAGCTAAAGCATGTTCTAATGATCTAATAGTATATAATGATATATTATTTAAATCTTTAACATTATTAGCTCTTAGGACAACAGCAGGCCATGAATTCTCATATTCACAATGACATACTGGATGAACCTTACTCTTACCTGTCGCAAAGAAGAATGCAGGCTTTAAACTTTGTTTCCCAACTTCATTTAATTTCTTATATAAAATTTCATTATCCACAATTGTGTTACTCACAACAGCCTTATAATCATTTTTTAATATCTCTATTAAATCATTAGCAGAAATCATTTTTACAGTTTCTAATTTTTTGTTGTTATAAACTGTAGCAACAGGATAAATCTTTGAATTTCTTTCTTTATCATCGTTATAGATTACATTTAAGATTACATTCACTGTAGATACATTACTAGCTCCAGATTTTTCTTTGAATAATTCATTAGTTTCAATTTCTATATATTTTCCTTCATTTCCAGGCAACTTTAATCCTACCTTAGTAAAATCTTCACTTGCTGTTCCTGAAAAGTTAATAACATCTTCAATCTTTGCTTCAAATGCATAACTACTACCAAATTGTTTATTAGGTACTCCAATTCCAGCTTCTGCAATATCTAAAGCTCTTCTAATACATGAACGAGCTTGTAGTGCCCATACTCTATATTTTTTATAATAATTAAATGGCTTATTTAATGAACTAGACTCAAATACATCTCTTAATTCTTTAAAATAGTTATATGCAGGTGCAAGTTCAGAACTATCCAAATTAACTTGTCCCATATGATATAGATTCTTGTATAAAATCTTACTATATCCTTCAACAATAATTGAAGCAAAACTTCCCCCTGAAAATTCAGTAGAAACACTACTTGAGATATCAGCAAGACTACTATTTACTCCTAAATCTGCAGATTTTAATATATTCTCACTGATTAATTTATCTTTTAAGTCGTCAATACCTTGCACGACTAATTTACCATAATATATACCTTTTTCGTTTAACATTCCCATCTTCTCCTTAGCTATTAATATATCACATTAATGCATAATAAACAATTAAATTTTTAAATTTAGAACAAGCAACTTTATATTATTAAATTGCACGAACTCTTCTTCTGAATTTTATTATTAAAAACACAATCAATCCAACACCTAAAACGATTAAAATCGAACTTATAATTCCCTTTAGAACAGTATTATCTTTAGGATTATTATTAGTGTCATTATTAGCTACATTATTGTTTTTAACAACCATAATGTAAGCGTAGTAATCATCTCCTATTTTTTCTAGAACATCCTCGTTATCAATTCCTTCAATGATTGATTGTTCTAGTTTTATATAATCATTAACTAAATATGTCTCACCATTCATTTGATATGCAACATATTTAGAATTGCTATATGGATAGTTTACTAATAGATACACGTTGTCGTAAGAAGAAATAGAATTATTTTCTTTTAAATAGAAAGTAACTTTATTACCATCTAAATCAACTTTAACTAAAGATGCAATATCATAGTTGTATCCTTTTTCATTATTCTCATTATCCATAATACTAAATTTATTTTCTTCTAATAAAGCAAATGTTTTAACACTCTCATTACCATGAGTATCTTTTGCTACGATTCTATAGATTCCCTTACTAGATAAAGTATAGTGACCTAAATTCACATTAGAAGTCTCTTTTAATATTCCATCAACATATATTTCGATTAATTCAATATTTTCATCAGTTACACTAATATCTACTGATTCTAGATAAATTGAAGCATTTTCAAACCCAACAATTGCTGGCGCTTTATTATCTAAAATCAATCTATATTTTTTGCTAACACTATTATTAGAAGTATCCTTAACTATAACTTCTACTTCATATACAACTCCATATACATCACTTTCAACAGTTATAAACTCACCATTTTTAAGAGTATAACTATCATTAACTTTTATTTCTACAAAAACCCCATTAGAATCATCACTCGCATCTACATTAAATGATATTGAATTTCCCCTGATTTTATTATCTACATCATCTAATAAATCAATATTATTTACACTGACTTTGTTTAAAACAGGAAGAATCTCATCTTTTTTAATAAAAATTGTTATCGTATAAGTAGCGGTATTTTCAGCGGAATCCTTAACACTTAACACTACACTATATTCTCCTGATTTATTAGAATCAATTCCATTTACAACTTCTCCATTGTAAAGTACTTTAACCATTACATTATTAGTTAGTTCACCATCATAATCATCATACGCACTATAATCCACATTTATATTACTGCCTAATGGTAATGAAAGACTACCACCATTATCTACATTGATATTATTTACCTTGACTTCGAATTCAGGTAATCCTGAATCTTTAAGAATTATTTCAAATATTTCTTCACATACATTAGCATAACCATCTTTTGCTACAAATTTTATTTTATAAGTTCCTAAATCATAGCCTTCTATAAATCTTAATCTTAAAGTACCGAATGATATTGATAAAGGATAATTAGCTTTACTATCATCCATTCTTTGATCATATGTATCATACATTATGATTTCATAAGGCGTATATACAGTTCCATCTAAATCCAAAAATTGAGGCAATTCAAATGCAAATTCCACATCAAGACCTATTTGATATCTTTTTTCTGTACCTTCTTTCAATACAGGAGGAGTTGTATCTTTAACTATAATAGTTTGAGTATATGTTGTTGTTTGATTAGATGTATCTGTAAGTGTATATACAACAGTATAATCACCAACAGTATCAAACTTATAGTTAGTATAATCAATTTCATTACCACCTATAGTAACTTTCAATACTAAATCTTGATTACTATCATGATTATCACTAATAAATACTTGAGCTAATCTTACAACTTCATTAACTTCTACTGTAGAAACTACTTCACTTAAGCTTAAACTTGGTTTTTCATTATCTATACAAGTAATATTTATTTTGAATGTAGTGGCTTCATTACCTGCATTATCAAAATAATCTATTGTTATCTTTTTAGTTCCTTTAGTAATAGATTCTTCGTAAGAATTAAATATATTTCCATCTATTTTAAATTTAAATCTATTGTTTTTAATAATATTATTAAAATCTATTCCATCTACTTTTAATGATAGCGCATTCATAAGATAAGAATATGTTAAATCTCTTTGATAGTTAAATGCTATTTCATATTCATTAGCAATGTTATCAAATTCTAAAGTAGAAGGAGTTTCACCCAACAAATCTAATTTAGACCCTATTGGAACCAAAGTAATTTGTGGAAGTTCATTATCTACTAATAATGTTATTGGGGTTTCACCATTACGATTATTGATTGCTGTTATCGTAACGTTTCCTGAATATTGACTACCATTATGTTGATTCATGATTTCTAATAAAGATACACCATATTGACTAATATCATCTGTCAAATCATCAAACATAACACTACCAGAAGCGTATGTTTTAGTTGTATTCATAGTTATTTTAATTGTGTGAATATCTGAACCACTAACTTTTACATATACTTTAGAGGCATTACTAGTATTGTAGGCAAATGAATTATCTAATATCTTAAAATAATCACCATTATATTCATAATAAACATCTATAACAGGATTGTTTGCAGTTGCAGAATATATAGTAACAGTTGCTTTATTTCCTAATACATCTGTTACTTCAATATTGTACTTGCCAGTACTTAAAGTATAATTACACTCATTATTCAAACATGTAATTGCAGTTCCATCAACTTTAACTTCTCTAATATCAATATTCTTATACCTAGATACATTGAATGCACTTGTATTAACGGTAGAAACCTCTTCTCCATCTTCAACAACAATCATTTGATTACTATCATTTTTATATTTAATAATTGATGATTCTATTATGTTAGTAAATTCTCGTACTTTAAATAATTCCACATTACTACTATCATCTGAAAGTAATACATATAATGCATACACTACATTATTTTTTAATCTACGCTTGGTATTATAATTTGCCTCTAAAACAACATCAGCTAGATATACATTATTTTCAACTTCTTCTTTATATGCTACTTCTCCATAAACACCACAACCATTAGTATCAACAGTCGATCCATAACATGTTTTATACAGTTCATAGAATTTAGAAGTGTTCATAGTATTAACCTTAGATTTATCTACAACAAGATAATAGAAAGTATCACTTAAATTAAGATCACTTGCCAAAAATTTAAAACTAAATTTTTCCCCAGAAACAGATGAAATATAATCAGGATTAGTATCTTCACTTAAGTACCCCCATGTTGGATTATCTAAGTCTGGAGCCGCTACATTTATTCTTGGCAATTCATTTGTTTCTGCTTCTTTAACTAAAATATTATTAACTTTAACTAAAATGATATATGTATATCCCTTAGCAAAAGTTTGAGATATAGTGGCATTGCTTTCCACATAACTCCCTGATTTATAACATTTTACTGTTCTACCTGTTGTACAAACATTATTGCGTGCAACTTCGATATCATTAGGACTTATTTGTTCAGTTGTATAAGCAAATACTAAATATTTATAATCCTCAACTATATGTATAGAAGAATCAAAAGGACTAATATATAATTCATATCTAATATCATATGTTGCCTTAGAAAGTTCATTAAATTCAATAACTGGAGATATAGTAGTGAATACTTTTTCATTTCTATTTCCTGCAGAATCTATTAAAACCATAGTATACTTTGTTAATAAAGTGTTAAATGAATAAGTAGAATCAATATCTGTCTCTACTCCATCTAAAACAACCTTTACTATATTATCTTCATATCCATTAATTTTAACTGTATAAGAACCATTATTTGATGTATTCTCAACAATAATATTTTCAAATGTAGGATTAATAGTATCTATTCCGATTTGAACATTTTTTACATACTTATTACCTATTTTATCAGTTAAGATTAACTTTAAAGATACAACATCATAAACATTTCTAAGTCCATATATATCTTTGTTAAAGCTAAAGGTATCGCTAAGTAATGAACTAGATGCAGATATAACGTTTGTAACTTTAAGTTCAATATCAAATTTATTTAACAATCCTTCAGCATTTTTGTAATCGATACTTACATAGTTATAATAATTATCACTAATCATTTCATTATCCATATCACTAATATCAATATCATTAATTTTAATTTCTAAATCACCCAACTCAAACTCATTTCTTAAAATGAATTTATTTGGATATGTTTGGATGTCAGATTGATTTATACCATCTGAAACAAAATATCTCAACGTATGTATTCCAATTTCTGATGGTGCATCTATTATTAAAGATCCACTACATAATTTTATGAATTTATCCTTTGCTAAAGAATCATCGAATGTATAATGAACACACAACTCGTCTCCGCCAGTTCCATCGTTTAATTCAAACTCGATAGCACTAGTATAATTATTGTAATAGTAACTATCATTCAACATAACTAAATTACTACTCATTATTGTATTCTCAACAGAAGGAACCCTAGTATTAATAATAACATTGAATTCTGCTCTGTTATTTCTTTGACCATTAGTTAAAATGATATTTCCTTTTACTATTATTACGTTTATCACATTATCTTGTGCATCAGAATCATATTGACAATAAACAAAATTATCTGATTCTTTAGCACAAATCATTTTATTTGAACTAGCATAATAGTCGCTAAATTCCTCAACAGCAATATCATGCAATTTTATCTTATTTTCAGCAGGGTTAGTTATAACCATTTTTTCATCAATAACTTCACCTTGAGGCGATATTGCTAAATCAAAATAAGTATTTAAATATACACTTAGATTTTTTGTATATACTTTAATATACTGATCAGTATCATTATCCTTCCTATACAACTCTATTTTTGATAAATATGTACCAGACTTCATTGACTCTGTCACTACATAAGAAACACTATTAACAACACTTGTATTAGTATATTTTTTTTCTGTTACTGTTCCTTCTGGAGAAGTTATATATAAAATTATTTTTTCATAAATTATAGCTGACTTCATTGAAATATCAACTGTAACTGTTTCTCCATAATAGTAATAATCTCTATCTGTTGTAATATCTTCAATCGAAGATACCAACTCAATTTGTTCATTTACAAAACTGATTCCTGTATTTGAACTGGAATTATACGTTTTAGAATTTCCATACTTGTCGATGATTGTTCCAGTCAATCCTACAAGTTCAACCTTTCCATTACCTGATAGTTGTACGGAAATAGTCAATTGATCTGAATTGTTAGGACTGCAATTGCATTGAATTGGAATTTCTTTATCTGCTATCTTGAAATACAAATAATCAATAGTTAATGTACTTTTTGAATCTGTAGTCACAAATTTTACAGGGACATCATAAACATCATATAATACACTAACGGGTTCATTATTACCATTTAATGGTTGAATGACACCAGCACTTATCACCTTTGGTTTCACTGTAGCTATAGTCACTTTATGATTCAAGCCAGATACTATATCCTTATTTTCTTCTACATTTGCACCATATTTATCCTTAACACCACTTAATTGTATTCCAGTAATTACGTATACAACCTCTCTATCATCGATTGGTAATGTATTAATTAAATTTATTGTAGCAGTATTACTATTGTTAAATTGTACAATAACTGGATCAATAGATTCATAAGGATGATTAATCTTCAATGTCATTTTACCAGAAATTTTAAATGGTAGAGTTACCTTTAAATTTAAAGGTCTCTTATTTATAGAGTCTTGAATATTATAATAGCACTCACTATTGCTATCATCAGCTTTACAGTTAAACTGATTTGAAATCTGAATATTTACTTGAGCATTATCTAGTGCATCCAATAAGAATGTCGAATGCGATCTATCATATGGAACTTTTCCATCATAAGATCCACTCACTTTATAATAATTAACAGTTTGATTATAATCTTTCCATGCTCCATAAATGTAAAAAGGTCTTGTTCTATACTGAAACTTAAATGAAATATAAATGTTATTATTAGTATTGGCAAGAGAAAATTCATCAAGCATGTTTTTTATATTTAAAACAACTAAATCAACATATTTTGCATCTACATCCAAATAATCAGGTTTTTGCCCATTTGTAATTGAAGCAACATATTTAGTATCCGTACCAGAAAAGTTTTTAGATTCACTTCCCACTTCAACAGTTACATATTCTATTTTTAAAAGATGATTAGGATCGATTTGCCTACCAGCACCATTATTATAAGCATATACCTTTAATTGTTCGCGTATTACAATATTTCCATCTGAATCGTATTCGCTTGTTCCTAATGCAACAATATCTTCAAAATATAAATCTGTAGAACCCGCACTTACTTTTTGTCCTCCAAAAAATAAAAACGCCATTACAAAAGAAAAAGAAATAAGCAATTTTTTTATAATTTTCCAATTTTTAATTCTCATAGACAACACTCCCTAAATAAATAATACTATAAGTATTATATCATTGCAAACAAATAAAAAGTTATACACAATAAAAATTTTTACTTTTTTTGACAAAAAATTTACATCGTTTTCTTAATTTGTTACGATAAATTATGTAACAACATGGAGGCAGTTTATGGAATACGAATTATTACAAGAGATTGATGCTCATTATTTAATTGAATATCTTAGTGATTTAAATAATACTATTACTGGATGGAAAGATAAAATTACAGAAGTTTATAATGATTATATGGAGCTAACTGAATATGACAGTGAAAATGAATATCAAATTGAAAATAAAAGAGAAATTTTCAACGAGTTTTCAAAAGAGTACTATCACGAAGTTTATAATAAAATGAAAAGAACAAAATTAGAAATATGTTCAATTTACGAATATATTATACGAGATAAAATGTTTCTTGAGATGATAAGCGATAAAGAACTTATAACGTATTTTAGAGAATGTGCTACAATTAGTGAAGATATCATTAAAAATGTAGTTCAAATGAGACAATTAAATATCTCGGATAGAAATGTAAAAGAATATAAAAAAGGATATCAATATAACTTATTAGATATTAGTGATAATTTCTATGAAAGTTATAATGATGAAATTGAAAGTTTATATTTTGAAGATGCAATCGATTGTTATAAAACCGTAAACAAAGAATTAAAGAAAGCCGTTAAAGGTACATTAACTTTAAAGAAAATGATAAAAAACAAAACAATTACATATAGACAATAAAAAAAGAGAAAGTTCGCTTTCTCTTTTTAAATATATTCTTCTTTCTCGCTAAATTTTATAATTCCTAATTGTTCTTTAGCAATTCTAGTTGCTTCTTCTATTTGTAACTTACCAACTTCTCCCCAATCTAATAGTTTTATCGCTCTTGATGGAGAAACTAATATTCTTTTATATGTTATTCCTCTATCAGGATCAGGTTTAGCTTCGCCTATATTATCTATAATGGCAACCATTCTAAGTTGTGCATAAATGTCGCTTCCATCTTCTTCATCAATTTCTTGATACCCTACAATAAGAGGTTCATTAATTGTAGTATTCACTTCTTCGATTGCTTCTCTTTTTAAAGTGTCAATTATATTTTTATCATTTTTTTCTGGTTTTCCTCCTGCCAAAGAAAACTTTTTGTCTCCTTTCCCATCCCCAGATCTTAATAACATTCTTCCATCTATAGTGAATAAAAGTCCATATACTTGCTTAACTCTCATATCGCTTGGAACTTCACCATTATGCCATGTGATTTTAGCCATATCTTCACCTCTTTCTAACATCATTCTATTACAGCAATAAGATTAATTCAATAATAAGACTTTTCAACAATATAAAAGTCTTATCAATTGACTTGTCGAATTTTATCGATTAAACTCTAATACAGTTAAGGAGTGAAATTATGGGATGGACAAAAGATTTAATTATTGGAATGCCAATAGTATTATTGATTATCATTCTTATATCTTTAATTATAAGAAAAATCTTAAAAAATAAATCAGAAAAACTAAGAAGTTATCCACTTAAAATAGTTGCAGGGATATTGTTAATATTAGAAATTGTCAAACAAGTGGAAAATATAGTAACTGATTTTGATCCTTGGGCTATTCCTTTACATTATTGTAGTTTATTCGTCTTCTTTTGCCCATTAGCACAATTTGGTAGTGAGAAATCAAAAAGATTTATGAAACCGGTGGCATTTATTTGTGCTATTACAATGTGTTTAGCTTTCTATACTGCTCCACAATGGATTATTGGAGAAAATGCATTTATAGATTTCTTTAATTCTTTTAGTGAATTCCATACCGTTATCTTCCATCACCTAGTTGTTTTATATGCAGTTTTATCAATAGCATTGAATGATTACCATCCTAAAAAAACTGACTATAAGAACTTAATAATCGTAATGACAATATTTCTTATAATAGCAATTCCTTTATCATATATACTAGATACCAATTATTGTAACATTTTAGAAACAACAATTCCTCTTCTAGTACCCGTTCAAGAATATATTGGACAAGTTCTATATACAATTTCAATATATATCATTCTTAATGGTGGAACTGCATTAGTAGCATATTGGTATTACTTAGGATACAAAAAAATAACAAAAAAAGAGTCGAATTAACGACTCTTTTAATTTACTTATGCTCTTGAAGAATATTTTCCATCAATTGTAGAAACTATAATTCTTTCACCTTGTTCGATAAATAATGGTACTTTTACTAATAAACCAGTTTCAACATATGCATCTTTTAACGCATTATTTACTGTATTTCCTCTTACAGCAGGATTAGTTTCAGTAACTGTTAATTCAACTTTATCTGGTAAATTAATTCCAAGTAATTCAGATTCATACATAACAATTACAACTTCCATTCCTTCTACTAAGAAGTTTTTATTGTATCCAACTTGATCTTCTGTTAGATCATAGGTTTCATAAGTTTCCATATCCATGAAACTATATGTTCCACCAGCATTATAAGAATATTGAACTGTTCTTTTTGTAATTGTAGCTGTTTCAAACTTAATATTAGTATTGAAAGTTTTTTCAATAGTTCCTGCAGTTCTTAAGTTCTTTAACTTAGTTCTTAAAAAAGCAGCACCCTTACCTGGTTTAACATGTAAAAATTCGATAACTTGATAAATATTACCTTCGATTAATAAAGTCATACCATTTTTAATATCATTAGCATTTATCATCATAATAAAATTCCTCCAAACATTACTATTTTATATATTTATACGTGCTGTGTCAAAATATTTTGTAAAAATATCCCTGTTTCTTTTTTTAACACATTAAGCATTTATTCATATATTAATCTAGGAGGATTTTATATAATGAAGAAAAAATTAAAATATTTATTAACTTTAATTATTGCTTTTCCATTAATTTTCACTGGTTGTAGTTGTAAGGACAATGGTCTCACTAAAATAACGGTTGCAGAAGTAACTCACTCTGTTTTCTATGCTCCACAATATGTAGCTGACTCTTTAGGATTCTTTAAAGAAGAAGGTTTAGAGGTCTCTTTTGTTAACACTAATGGCGCTGATAAAACTATGGCTGCATTGCTGAGTAAAGATGCTCAAATAGGTTTAATGGGACCAGAAGCATCAATTTATGTGTATTTAAATGGTCAAAAAGATTATGCTATAAACTTTGCACAATTAACTCAAAAAGATGGTAGTTTTCTAGTGGGAAGAGAAAATATTGATAACTTTGATATAAGTATGCTAAGTGGAAAAGAGATACTTGGAGGAAGAAAAGCGGGAATGCCTGAAATGGTTCTTGAATATATTTTAAAAAACGCTGGATTGGAAGTAGGACGTGATGATCCTAGTAAAGATGTGTATGTAAGAACAGATGTGCAATTTGCTGCTATGGCTGGTGCATTTAGTTCAGGAGAAGGCGATTATGTTTCTCTATTTGAACCTACTGCTTCAAACTTAGAAAAAGATGGAAATGGATACATCGTTGCATCTTTAGGAGAGTTATCTGGTAATGTAGCATATACTGCATATAGTGCTCTAGGCAGTTATATTGATAAAAATGAAGATACAATCCAAAAATTTACTAATGCTATCTACAAAGCTCAAAAATGGGTATATGAACATAGTAATGAAGAAGTTGCTGATGCTATATTAGATTACTTCCCTGACACTAGTAAAAACGATTTAACGATTGCAATTAAAAACTATCGTGATATAGAAGCATGGGCTAAAACGCCTACCCTAACTGAAGAATCCTTAAATAAATTAATGGATATTATAGAGTTAGCAGGTGAATTAGATAATAGAGTAGAATATGATAAGATAGTTACTACAAAATACTCTAATAAAGCCATTAATGAATAATATTAAAAGGTAATTAGTTTCACCCTAATTACCTTTTTCTTTTAATGATTTTATTTCTTCTTTTGTCAATAACCTGTATTTTCCTTCATCTAATTTCTCATCTAAAATTAAAGAGCCAAAACTAACTCTTTTTAAATATATAACTTCTTTATCTAACATCTTAAACATTCTTTTAAGTTGGTGAAATTTCCCTTCACTAATAGTAGCATAGCACTCGCTTATATTATCACTTTTTATTATTTCAAGTTTTGCACTTTTACACTTATATCCATCTTCTAAAATAATCCCATCTTTAAATCTAAGGATATCAGTATTATCTAGATTACCTTTAATTCTTAAAAAATACTTTTTATCAACATGTTTTTTGGGAGACAATAATTCATGATATAGTTTTCCATCATCACTCAAAATAAGTAGTCCTACACTATCTTTATCTAATCTTCCAAACGGAAATAAATTCTTATGTTTATATTCTTTTATTAAATCAATTACAGTTGTATCTTTATTATCTTCAGTAGCACTTATAACTCCTGCTGGTTTATTTAACATAATATAAACGAATTCTTCATATTTGATAATTTCATTATTATACTTAATAACATCATTATTTTCGTCTATCTTATATGAACTATCTTTTACTATTTTTTCATTGACAGTAATTAATCCTTTTTTTAAAACTTGTTTAGAATCTGATCTAGAACAAACTCCAGTTTCTTTCAAAAATTTATCTAAACGCATCAATTTTATCACCTCTAGGCTATTTCATTTTAACATATTGATTGATAATAAATGAAATTTATTTTATAATTACTTCGTTGAAGGAGTGAATATTAATGGAAAATCAAGAATTAGACCTAACTGAACAAGAGGCAATTAGACGTGCTAAACTTGAAAAATATGTAGAAAAAGGAATTGATCCTTTTGGTCAAAGATACATTCGTGATAGTTGGAGTGAAGACTTAAAAGAGCAATATGGAACACTATCACATGAAGAATTAGATGAGAAAAATGTTGAAGTAAGTATCGCTGGGAGAATCATGACTTTAAGAGATATGGGGAAAGTTGCATTTATGCACATCCAAGATAAAAAAGGGAAAATCCAAGTATATTTAAGAAAAGATGTTTTAGGCGATGAAACTTGGGAAGTATTTAAGTTAGCAGATATTGGTGATATCATAGGAATAAAAGGTAGACTTATGTTAACTAGAACTGGAGAATTATCTGTTAGAGCTAGCGAATATACTCACCTTACAAAAGCCTTAAGACCTCTTCCTGAAAAGTTCCATGGTTTACAAGATAAAGAAGAAGCAAGAAGAAGAAGATACGTTGATTTAATCGTTAATGAAGATAGTAAAAGAATAGCTTTTGCTAGACCTAGAATTATAAGAGGAATGCAAAACTATTTAGATTCACATGGATTTGTCGAAGTAGAAACTCCAGTATTAAACCCAATCCTTGGTGGAGCAAGTGCTAGACCATTTGTGACTCACCATAATGCTCTAGACATGGACTTCTACTTAAGAATTGCTACAGAATTACCATTAAAGAGATTACTAGTTGGTGGTATGGAAGGTGTTTATGAAATAGGTAGACTATTTAGAAATGAAGGTATGGATGCTACTCATAACCCTGAATTTACTACGGTAGAAATTTATGAAGCATATGGAGATTTATCTACAATGATGGATTTAGCAGAAGGTTTATTTAGAACTTTAGCTAGAGATATTAGAGGTAGCGAAGTATTTGATTATCAAGGTCATACTTTAGATTTTGCTAAACCATTTAGAAGACTAAGAATGGTTGATGGAATTAAAGAAATAACAGGAATTGATTTTAGTAAGATCACTGATGTAAATGAAGCGATTAAACTTGCAAATGAGCATGGAATTGAACTAGAAGAACACGAAAAGAACTATGGACATATCGTAAACTTATTCTTTGAAAAATATGTAGAAGAGACATTAATTCAACCTACATTCTTATATGAATACCCAATTGAAGTATCTCCACTTACTAAAAAGAATAAAGTAGATCCTAGATTCACAGATAGATTTGAAATGTTTATTAATGGTAAGGAATTTGGAAATGCTTATACTGAATTAAACGATCCAATTGATCAAAAAGAAAGATTTATAAACCAATTAAAAGAAAAAGAACTTGGAAATGATGAAGCAAATGAAATGGACATTGATTTCGTTGAATCTCTAGAATATGGTATGCCTCCTGCTGGTGGTATTGGAATAGGAATAGATAGATTAGTTATGTTATTAACTAATACAGATACAATTAGAGATGTATTACTATTCCCTCATATGAAATTAAATAAATAAAATAACAAACTGTTGAAACAAATAATCAACAGTTTTTTTATACAATACATAAAAAAAGTGAAAGATTGTATCATCTTTCACTTTACATATAAACTATAACTTTAGATTAAAATGGCATTTTTCCATTCTTCATGTATGATTTCATTTGTTTCATCATTTCTTTTGTTTTTTCGTATTGATTTAATACTCTATTTACATCACTCGCTTGCATTCCACTACCCTTAGCAATTCTAATTTTTCTACTTGCTTTTAAAATAGATGGATTAGTTCTTTCTTCTTTAGTCATACTTGAAATAATAGCCTTAGTCTTCTTTAATTGAACATTAGCTTCTTTCATTTGTTCATCACTGATCTTTGGCATTCCTGGTATTAATCTCATTATTCCTTTCATCGAACCAAGTTTATTCATTTGATTCATTTGTTCTAACATATCATCTAAAGTGAATGTACCATTCATCATTTTATTAACAGTCTTCTTAGCTTGTTTTTCATCAATAGCTTCTTCTGCTTTTTCAATTAAAGTTAAAACATCACCCATTCCAAGAATTCTTTCAGCCATTCTTTCAGGATAAAATACTTCTAAATCTTCAATTTTTTCTCCTACACCTGAGAATTTAATTGGAATTCCTGTTAAGTGTTTAATAGATAATGCACTACCTCCTCTAGCATCACCATCTAATTTAGACATCACTAATCCTGTTATTCTAAGTTTATCATTAAATTCTTTTGCAACATTAACGCTATCTTGTCCACTCATAGCATCTACTACAAGTAATACTTCTTTAGGTTTAATAGCACTATTAACATTCTTTAATTCATCCATTAAAGCTTCATCTACTTGCAATCTACCAGCAGTATCCAAAATAACTAAATCAAAACCTTTTTCTCTTGCATAAGCTAATGCTCTAGTTGCAATATTAACTACATCTTTACTTTCTTTATCATAGAAGACCTCTACATCTATTGATTTTCCTAGTGTAATAAGTTGATCTATAGCAGCAGGTCTATACACATCTAGTGCTACAAGTAATGGTCTTTTATTGTTTTTCTTTCTCATTAAATAAGCAATCTTACTCGCAGTAGTAGTCTTACCACTTCCTTGCAAACCAACCATCATAATACTAGTTAATCCGCTTATATTTAATGCATCATTTTCTTCTCCTAGTAATTTAACCAATTCTTCTTTAATTATCTTTAAAATCATTTGCCCAGGAGATAAAGTTTTTAATACATCTTGTCCTAAAGCTTTTTCTTTAACGTTATTAACGAATTCTTTAACAACTTTATAATTAACATCAGCCTCTAACAAAGATATTCTAATCTCCTTTAACATCTCTTCCATATTGGCTTCAGTTAGACGACTTTGTCCTTTAATCTTTTTCATTATCCCTTGTAACTTATCAGATAATTGTTCAAACGCCATAATTTTACCTCCTATAACTCTTCTAATCTCTTTATTATTTCTTCTTTACTTAATTTTTCTATTTGCTCTATTAATTCATTCTTCTTGTTCTCTTTTTTTAATAACCCTAATTTTTCTTCATAATCTAAAAGTGCTTTACTACTTTTTTTTATCGCATCATAAACAGCACTTCTAGTGATTTCTAAATTTTCTCCTATCTCCGATAAACTTAAGTCATCCATATAATAATACTCCATAATCATAAGTTGATTACTTGTAAGCAACATACCATATAGATCAATTAAATCATTCATTAATTTAGTCTTTTCAAGTTCCATTATAAGAAGATCCTTACTACATCTAATAACAAGAAAATAAATGCAAATATACCTGCATCTCTGTAGAAATTAGGATTTTTAAATAATCCCCTTCTTAGCTCTCTTGGATAATATAAAAACGCAAATAAAAATCCTATTAAAATATCTATAACAAGTAACATTGCAATTGGATTAGTCCACCCAAACAAACCAAACAAATATATAACTGCATATTGAATTACATATTGTCCTACCAAACATACTAGTAAAAATACCAATAATCTTGAAAAATCTATTCTCATTTTCCTTCTCCTTTCAAATTCATGCATAATCCATATACATAATCCTCTAAATCAAATTCCTCTAAGTCATCAATTTTCTCTCCTAAACCAATAAACTTTACAGGAATTCCTAGTTCTTCTCTTATTGAAAGAATTATTCCCCCCTTACTAGTTGAATCCATTTTAGTAAGAATGATTGAATCCACACCTGTAGCTTTGGCAAAACTTGATGCTTGAAGTACACCATTTTGACCAGTAGTAGCATCAATAACTAACATAACTTCATGTGGAGCACCTTCAACTTCTTTAGACAGAACCCTACGCATTTTAGATAATTCGTCCATTAAATTTGTCTTAGTTTGAAGTCTTCCTGCACTATCACATATAACAATATCATAATTTTCTTCTTTAGCTTTATTAACACCACGATAATATACGCTACTAGGATCTTCTTTTTCGTTTCCTTTTATAATATCAACACTCACTCTAGAAGCCCAAACGTCTAATTGCTCCACAGCTCCAGCTCTAAAAGTATCTCCTGCTACAAGCAACACTTTTTTCCCTTCATTTTTTAATCTATATGCAAGTTTAGCAATACTGGTAGTTTTACCAACGCCATTAACTCCTACCACTAAAATAACAGTAAGACCATTTTCATTAAAATTAATTTCAGTATCCATATCTTCTCCGCCTTTAGCATAATAAATAAACATTTTATCTACTAAAGTTTCATTTATTTCCTCTGGTGTTTTAATCTTTTCAAGTCTTACTTCTTTTTTAGTTTCATCAATAATATCCATTACAATTTTCACACCAATATCGGCCTCAATTAGGATTTCCTCTAATTCATCAAAATAATCTTCATTAATTTCTCTATATCTTGCAGCAAGTGCATTAAGTTTTGTAGAAAAGTTATTTCTAGATTTATCCATAGCAACAACATATTTTTCATTTTTACTATTGCTCTTACCAAATACTTTTTCTTTTAATTTACTAAAAAATCCCATAATCTCACCCGCCTACTTACTGCACTTTTCAAGAGCTTTTCTTGCAGCATCTTGTTGTGCCTTTTTCTTTGAACTTCCTGTGCCAGAAGCTAAAACTATTTCATTATCTAGTAATACTTCAAAAACATATATTGGATCATTACTAGTACCACTATGACTAACCTCTCTATATGTAACTGATTGCTTATTATCTGCTTGTACTAATTCTTGCAATTTACTTTTATAATCTAACAAATCTGCCAAATTTATTATTTTGACTAACTCTAGAAAAATACTCTTAACAACTTTAAAAGCAACATCAAATCCTTGGTCCAAATATATAGCAGCCATAAACGCCTCAAACGCATCTGCTAAGATATTTTTACAATTTCTTCCATTGCTCTTTTCTTCTCCTATACCTAGATTTAATACCTTATCTAACCCTAACTTTTTAGCTTCATTTGCTAATGAGTCTGCACGAACAAGTTTAGATCTAACCAAACTCATTTCTCCCTCACTCATAGTGGCGCTATATTCATTATAAATCAAATCTGAAACCATAAGTTGCAAAACTGCATCTCCCATAAATTCAAGTCGCTCTAAGTGACCATTTTCATAATTATGTTCATTAGCGTAACTTGGATGAGTAATAGCCCTAATATATAAATTTGTATCGTTTGCTTTTATTCCTAATTTTTTTAATAACTCTTCCATTATTTCATCTCTTCTTTCATTTTCTTAACAACATCTTTTTTTATTAATTCATACGATACTTTTAACGCATTATAAAATGCTTCAGCATCACTTGAACCATGAGCTTTTACAACAACTTTATTAACACCCACAAGCATTGCTCCACCATATTTTTTATAATCCATTTTATTCTTTAATTCATTAACTCCACTTTTAGCTAACAAATATCCTAACATAGTAAAAATATTTTTCTTAAATCCTTGTTTTAGCATAGCTGACATAGCTTTAGCAGTACCTTCCATACTCTTAAGTAAGATATTACCATCAAATCCACCAGCTACAATAACATCAGCATCCCCATTTAACACATATCTAGCTTCCATATTTCCTTTAAATCCTTCAAGATTACTTTCTTTTATTAATGCATGTGCTTCTTTTACTAAACTAGAACCTTTCTTTTCTTCAGCACCATTACTTAATAAATAAATATCTGGTTTTTCTAAATTGTTATAAACTTTAGAAAATATTCTTCCCATCTTAGCAAATTCTAATAAATGACTTGGAGTATTGTCACTATTAGCGCCAATATCTAACACAATTACATTCTTATCTTTAATTGTAGGAAAAGGCGAAAGTAATGCCGCTCTTTCTACTCCTTCAATTAATTTTAAATATACAGTACTAGCAGTTAAGAATGCGCCTGTAGAACCTCCACTTACAACACCATCTAAATCATGCTCTTTAGTATAATTAATAGCTTTAATCATACTAGTTTCCTTTTTTCTTAAAATAGCTAGTGCTCCATCCTCCATTCCCATTACATCATCACAATGAATTATAATACATTTATCTTTTAATTCTGTTAGTTCTTCTTCTTTACCAAAAACAACTAACTCAACATCTTTATAATCATTAAGAAAACGGATGATGGCATCCTTAGCCACCACACTTCCTTTATCCATACCCATTACATCTACAGCAATTCTTATCATAGAAAAACACCTCTATTAATTGTATCAAATATTAATTAATAACTTCCATATTTTCTTTATATTTACTGCCTATATACTCTAAATATTGCTTAAATTCTAATTTATTTAAATTAGAAAACACAAATTTCGCGTCTTTTCTTGCCGCTTCTAAGATATTGTAGTCTTTTATGATATGAGCAACTTTAAGATCACTTGCACCACTTTGCTTAACACCAACAATATCTCCAACGCCACGTTGCTCCATATCATATTGGCTTATTTTAAATCCATCTAAAGTATTTTTAAAGAATTCAAGTCTATCGCTATACTCACTTAAATCATCTACTAAGAAGCAATATCCTTCTTTTTTTCCTCTACCTACTCTTCCTCTTAATTGGTGAAGTTGTGCTAATCCAAAATTATTAGCGTTGTAGATAATAATTACATTTGCATCTTTAATATCAATTCCCACTTCAATTACAGTAGTAGAAACAAGCAAATTAATTTCTCCACTTCTAAATCTCTCTAACATCTCATTTTTACTATCATTTGACATTTTCCCATGTAGATATCCAACACCAAATTTTTTGAATCGCTCATAATATTCTACATAAACATTACTTACACTCTTTTTATCGTTATTATCACTATTTATAAGAGGACACACAACATAAATTTTATTGTTATTAACTAATAAATTTTCAAGCGCATCAAACATATTATCTTTATCATTTAAATCATACAATTTACTACTAACTTCTCTTTTTCCATTAGGGAATTCATCTAAAGTAGAAATATCTAATTCACCATAAATAGTATGAGCTAAAGTTCTAGGAATTGGAGTAGCAGACATAAGTAATAAATCAACCTTATCACCTTTATCTCTTAGAAGTTGTCTTTGAACAACTCCAAATCTATGTTGTTCATCTACTACCGCTAATCCTAAGTTATTAAAAACAACATCATCCTGGATTAAACTATGAGTTCCCACTACTACATTTATACTTCCGTCTTTTATTCTTTTTTTGATATCTTTTTTTTCACTCAGTTTCATATCACTAACCAATAATTCAAGAGAAATATTATCCTTAAACACTTCTTTTAAACTATTATAATGTTGTCTTGCTAAGATATCAGTAGGAGCCATAAAAGCTACTTGAAAAGATGCATCAACAGCAGCAAAACTAGCAAGGATAGCTACTAAAGTTTTACCACTTCCTACATCGCCTTGTAACAACCTATACATATTTAAAGAACTCTCTAAATCGCCTACAATTTCATTGAAAGCCAATAATTGACTATTAGTAGGTTGATATGGCAATGACTTGATGAATTCATCAATATGTGCCCTATTAATTTTCTTTGTAATGGTATTATGACTTTCTTTGAATCTTCTTTTAGATAATTCCATTACCAATACAAATTCTAAAAACTCCTCATATTTCAAGTGTCTGTATCCTTGTTTTACATCATCCATTGATTTAGGAAAATGCAACAATCTTAATGATTCTTTTTTAGATAGCAATCTATACTTTTCTCTAAAATAGATTGGTAAATTATCTAATTCTATTTTATTAACATCTAAATATGAAAATGCATCTTTTACAATGCTATTAAATTCTGCATTTTTAAATCCTGTCGGAAGTTTATAAAAGTAATCTATTAAACTATGATAATCAAAAAATATCTCACTAACAGTGATATTTTTCCTATAATAATCCAATTTACCTATTATCTTAATAGTTCTATTCTCTACTAATAAGTTTTTAAGATAATCTCTATTAAAAATTACAATTGTATAATATTCATCCTCAATTAATCCTTCAAACTCTATTTTAGATAATTTGGTTTTTATGCGTTTAAAAATCACCTCACTTGATATTTTACAAAGTAAGGTGATCTTATTATTATGTTTGGTTATATCTATTTTTTCTTCTTTTAAATCAACATATCTTTTTGGCAAATAATTGATAATATCATAAACATTATTTAACTCTAATTGATTTAAAAAGTTACTTCTACGATCACTAACCTTTATTTGCATAATTATTCAACTCCAATAATATAGCTATAAACAGGTTGATCTCCTTTTTTAACATCTACTTCTAAATCATATCTATCATTTAAATAATCCACAATTGCACTTGTCTCAGTTTCCTTAGCATCATTACCTGCGATTAAAGTTACAATCTCACTACTATCATCAATCATAGTATTCAACAATTCAATTGTAGCCATAACTTTATCCTCTTTACAAGTAACTATAGTTTTGCCATTTAATCCCATAAAATGATTTTGTTTAATTTCCATTCCATCAATTGTAGTATCTTTAATAGCAAATGTAACTTGTCCAGATTTAACACTAGTTAACGCTTCACACATTTGCTCATAATTTTCATCAGCATTACACTCAGGATTAAACATCATACACGCTACTAACCCTTGAGGAATTGTTTTGGTAGGAATCACTTTACAATTAACTCCTTCTGCAACTTGGCTAGCTTGATTAGCAGCCATAACAATATTAGAGTTATTAGGTAAAATAAAGACATTTTTAGCATTAACTTTCTCTATTGCATGAATAAAATCTTCTGTAGAAGGGTTCATTGTTTGTCCACCACTTACAACTTCACTTACACGTAAATCTTTAAACATTTGGTTAATACCCTCACCAGCGCTAACTGCAATAATTGCATATTCAGCTTTTTCAGGTTTACTAGATGATTCTTGCTTATCTTGTAAGTTAGAATGTTGTAATTGCATATTTTCAACTTTTAAAGTAACAAACTCACCAAATTGTTGAGCATAGTTAAATATATTTCCTGGTTTTAATGTATGAATATGAACTTTTACAATATCATCATCTTGTACTACTACTATTGAATTTCCATGATTCTCTAATACTGAAGCAAATCTTGCTTGATTAAAATGCTTCTTTCCTTCCTTTTCTGGTGAAAGTTGCATGATAAATTCAGTACAATATCCAAACTCATCATTTTCTATCATTCCTTGCACACCAATAGATGGTTCTGCTTGAGTAGTAACAGTAGCTTTTTCTCTATCAATAATTTTATTATTTAAAGCACTCATAAATCCGTCAAGTACTTTGATTAATCCAGCTCCTCCAGAATCTACAACTCCAACTTCTTTTAATACTGGCAATAATTCTGGTGTTCTTTGCAACGAAGCGTTTGCCTCACTAAGAAGATACTCCATGCATTCTTTTACACTAACTGGTTTTTCTAAACAATCAACATATTCTTTTAAAGCAATACTACTTTCTCTTATAACAGTTAAAATAGTACCTTCAACTGGCTTCATAACAGCTTTATAAGCAACATTTTTAGCACTAATTAAAGCATCAGCAAATTCAAAACAGTCAACTTCTGTCTTTCCCTCTAAACCAATTGCAAATCCTCTAAATATTTGTGACAAAATTACTCCAGAGTTACCTCTAGCTCCCATTAGTAATCCTCTTGAAAAAGATTTAGCTACTTCATATATATTACTAGTATCACTATTTAAGATTTCTTTAGCCCCACTAGTCATAGTCAAATTCATATTCGTACCAGTATCCCCATCAGGAACTGGAAACACATTCAAAGCATCAATTTGAGGATAACAATTAAACAAATTGTTTGCTCCTGAAACAATCATTTGCTTTAAATGATGCCCATTAATTTTATTCATTTCAATTTCCTCCAAAATAACTATTAAATGCTTTTAATTCCCTTTACAAAAACATTTATAGATTTAAATTTTATGTCAAGTGTCTTTTCTAACACATACTTTACCTTCTTTTGAACTTCACTTACTACTTCAGTAATTTTCAAACCATAAGCAACCATGATATACATCTCAACTTCAATGCCTGTCTTAGTCTCTTTTGCAAAAACTCCCTTCTTATAGTTTTCTATTCTAAGTAATTCCGCAATACTGGCTCTTAATCCAGTCTTAGGAACCATTCCAACAACGCCATAACATTCTGTTGCAGCATTACCAGCAATAGATGCAATTGCTTCCATACTAATTGAAACATTTCCTCTGTTATTTGTTTTTTCAATCATCATACCTTTTGCACCTCGCTAGTAAAGATTATACAGAATATGCACATTTATTGCAAACTTTTCACATATTTTAAGGTTTTAAAGCTCTTTTTATATTAAAAATTAATATAAAGCTAAAATTTCAAAGTTAAAAAAAACTTTTTTTCTTATTTAATATGAGTTATAATTTAACTAGTTTAGGGGTGAAAAAATGAATAAATACTCTCTTATTGATGAATTAAATACTCTAAAGTCATATTTAAATTCCATAGAAAACAAACAACTAGATTTAAATGAAAGAAAAATAGCTTCTCATACAATTATTGGTATGATTATCACAATTAATACCTTAATTTCTACCGGAGCTTATAATCAAGACAATCATAGTGGTGATCTTTTATTTTCTTTAATTGATCAAGCACGAAATACTGTATTACATTATGGTTATTTTAATGAATATTCAAACATTTATCCTGACGCTAATTTAATTATTAATAATATCCCTCAATCTTTAAATTCTAATTTTGCCGAAAAAGTTAATGATATTAATCTTAATATTCAAAATGATTATCATATGACTATGATTAATAATAATATTGAAATATCACTTTTAAATAATAACAACGATTTGGTTTTATTACGAAATAAGATAAATGACGAACAACTATATATTAGTAAAAAAGATTTACTTATTATCACAAATCAAATAGATTCCAATCGCATATATTTAATTAACAAATCTAATGATGCCATATTTTTTTATAAGAAAAATGTTATTTCACCTACAGAAAAAGTAGATTTTAACTTTATTGAAGAATCAAGTTTTTCAAAAGAATTCACATCATGTAAAAAGAAAATAAAGATCAAAGATAACTTAAACCTTATCCTAAACGCATTTAAAGAAAATAAATATAATAACTCAGTTGTAACTTTTAAATACGACAATAAACAATACTATCTAACACCATATAATTTAATAAGAAAAATGATAAATTATAGAGTTATAGATGAAAGAATTGTAGAAGGCAAATTTATATTAACAGATTCTACAAAACACATATCTACCCCTGAAGTTGATATTAGCACTATAGATTTTTCTAAAATTATTAATTTGGTTAAAGTTGAAGATATTTTCTTTATCGAATTATTTCTTAAACGTTATAAAAATTATCTTAATATTTTAGAAGAGAATCCCAATCTTTCTTTATATGCTAAACAATCTATGTTATTAAATTTATATCAAGTTGGAGCAAGAGATATTTCTGATAATTTTTACCAATTAGATGACTCTAAGCAATTAAAAAAATTGCATGTTGCATATATGCAACTTAGAAAAACACTCTCTCACTCTCCAATTTTAGATAAAGAAGAAAAATCAACACTAATCCATGATTTAGAAAAAACTTGTAATATTTTTTATGACATTTTTAAATCTATATATAACAAGTATTCTAACAAGAAAAAAGGAGAACCTTTCTCTAATCTCCCTAGTCCTAAAAAAATAGACAACAGAACTTCATTTATTTCTAGTAAAACTAGTACTCATTTACTAATAAATCATAAAGGTAAAACTAAAATGATTGATGATAAAAAGTATATTCAATTGGATGATAATGAATATCTAGATATTGAAAGAGCTATTCTGCTTCTTGATTATATAACATTAAGTTCTAGTAAATGTCTAGTTCCTTTAAATGGACTAAAAACAATAAAACTAGATAACGAAAATAATCCACACAAATCTAAATTAGAAATTAATAAATATCCAATTGTAACCGCAGATACTACCTCTTCTATTTTATTAAATGCTAATGACTATATTAGATCGCATCCTTGCTATAATGAAGATGAAAATTTTGTAGTAATAACCTTCTTTAACTCAAAAGGAGAAGCAGTATTAACCGAAGGAATAAAGAATCTAATTTATCGTAGACATTCTCAAAAAATTCAACCAGAATTACTAGTAGATATTACAAATCTAATTATTCCTTCAAATCTAAACGAACCATTAACATTAACTAACAACCAAAATGTTATTGCTAAAATATATCTTGCAACTATAGATCAAGATCATCAAATTAAACAAGTATTAATTAATAATAAACAAAAAGAAATAGATTATGGTATACTCTTAGAGAAAGATTTGATGACAGACTCAATTACAAACGCTAAGAAAGAGGTGTTTAATAATGAAAAAAGAAATAGAATTAGCCTATGAAAGACTACCTAAATTATTAAAAATGTACGGTTTTAAAAAGGCTTATGTTAGAAATGAAAATGAAGATTTAGCTATTGTTTTATGTGAACAGGAAAAACCTTTATCACTTTCTTCATGGCTTGAATTCGAAACATTTGCTAAACTCGATATTTCAAGAAATATCATTTTAATAGGACAAGAACAAATTGAAAACTTAGACAGTTATTTACTTATAAAAGGAAGTGATGATAATGATAAATAATTATGATTTGCTTTTAATATTATTAGAAAAAATCAAAGAGATTAAATTATTTTGTACTAATAACATACGTTCTAGTAGAGAAGAATTCTCATGTAATGATTTATATATCAAATTAGGATTAGGAATTGTAGAAGAGTTAGTTAACATTACAAATAAAATAAACGCTGATATAATTTTATCCAGCGCTTATTTAACAAAACAAATTCCACTTTTAAATAGATATAGACAAAATTTATTTAATCCAGATAATAGTGTAAATGCTTATAAACTTTATGATTTTTTAACTTATGAAGTTAATAATCTAGAAAAAGGTATTATAGAACTAGTGAATAAGTAGAATATATTAATTCTTTAATTAAGTTAATACTAATAAAAGTATCTAATTTAGACATATACATTGCATATACTTGATTACTATCATTAATCAATACAGTTCCGCTATCTAAAGTAGTATTTTCCAAACCATATACATTATAACTAGCATCTTGATAAACTACGGTGCTAGTTTTTACGTTTTCTAATAGTTGTACTTTATTTAATTGGCTAACACTACTAAAACTAGCAGATAAATCACTTTTTACTCCTAGTTCTACACTATCCATTGCGGGTCTACTACTAACGCTAGTTCTTACCTCTAGTAATACCAATCCACTATAATTATCATAATTTACAGAATGATTAGCAGTAGCAATATTTGCTTCATAAACATTGGCATTTTTATCCATAACTCTATATGTTACCAGGCCATTTTGCTTAATTGCATCATAGTCAGTTAATATGTAATATTTTAGGCTATTAACCCCTAAAACAACGCCATTACTATACTTAGTTTTAGAGTTAATATTGTTTTTTGATTCTACCACTACAAATGAAGAGAGATTTTCAGTTGTAATATTATTATAAAATTCAAATATATCTTTTATTCCCTCATACTTTTCACTTTCTTTTTCTAATCTTTCTATTTCATTATTTATTTTTAAACTCTCTTCTCTAAGTTCCTTTTTAGATAAAGAACAACCAGTAAATAAAAAGATAAAAATTAAAATCAATAAATATTTTCGTTTCTTAAGCATCATTTACACCTACCTCGAAATTATTATTAGATAAGAATTCTCTTACTTTACTAGTTGGACTACCTGCCCCATAGATATATTCACCAAAATTATCACTCATACCAAAAGTTACCACTCCTACTAACTCATAATTATAGTTAATAAGCATTCCTCCACTATTACCATTTGTGGTTTTAGCATTATAGTAAACACACTCATATTTAACGTTGGATTCGTTAGGTTTGCAATCATCACATATTACTTGTTTATAATACAAAACTTCTCCAAAAGTAATAGCATTTCTTTGCCCTCTTGGCTGACCAATAGTGATAATATTTTCTTTTTCTTTAACATCTTCTTTAGCTAACTTTGTAACTCTTAAATCATAACTTTTCCTAAACCTTAATAAAGCCATATCATAATTTGGATCATTAAATAAAAGTGTTGCGCTATATTCATTATTTAAATAATCATAAATGTAATATGAAGTCCTACTTCCTAAAGTATATATAACATGATTATTAGTCAAAACATAATAATATTCCTCATCTTCTTTAATAATAGTTCCACTTCCACTGCTAACTGAGGTTGTATGAAAAAACGACTTAGATTCATTAGTGATCATAACATTAGATTTAACCACTTCATTATTTACGTAATTAATGAGTTGTATTATTTCTTCTTTTGATTTTAGCCCCGAAACATCTAATAAAGATTCATATTTTTTATTTATATTTTCATATTCTCTATTTATTTCTTTATAATAGTTATTTAGTTCGATTATTGACATCTTTTCAATATCTTTACTTTCAGAGTGATTGTTGCAACCACAAAAAACAAATACGCATGTTAAACACAATATTTTAAATATTTTGTTTTTCATCATCTCACCCCTTATGTAACTATTGCTATTATACATTATTTACTTTTTTTCATAAACAAATAAGTTTTCTTTTTAAAATCTCTTGACTAATAACAATTATTATAATATTATTATTCACGCAAATATGCAGGTGTAGTTTAGTGGTAGAACACAACCTTGCCAAGGTTGCCATGGGGGTTCGATTCCCCTCACTTGCTCCAATATAAAAAACAACTTACGATACATGGCTCATCGTAAGTTTTTATTTTATCTATTTATTTTATTGTTTTTAATAGTATTAGTATAAGTATCGTTAATGAATGCATCTGCTAATTCATTAACTCCTTCACCATACATATTGTTATGATATCTTCCTAAAATTATTTTTTGTTCAATATCAATTCCTAATTCTTTTAGAATATGAATAGTATTTTCTGCTCTTTGAAACATTTCTTTTCCTAAAAGTTCTCTTTGTTTCCTTGATACTTCTTTTGGAACACTTCTATCAAAATAACTCATATCATGCATAGGAGCAGGATGGCCATCATCATCAAATCTTGAATTTGTTCTATTTTTAGTTTCAAACTCACCAACATAATATCTAAAAGTTATTTTCAAATAATTTTTCATATCGAAATCTTCGCCTGTTATTTCATTAAAATCACCTATTCCTATTGGATAGTCTAGTATTTTTGTAGGAATGGGAATGCTACTACTTCCTCCCCCAATACATACAGTCTCTATTATTTTAGGATGAAGTAAAGCAAATCTTTGAGCGAATACACCTGAACTTGAATATCCATTCAAAAATATTTTATCTTTTAATATTAAATTTCTTTCTGATTTAAAAATAGATTTAGTTTTATCAATAATCCTCATAATTTGTTCATCAATTCTATAATTTTTATCTTCTTTTGGTAAATCAAAACACTCTTTTGAAAGTTGTTGAAGATAAGCATAATCTTTATAGCTTGGTATCAAAGGTACAAGAATAGGACAAGGTAGGTTACTTGTTAAAGTAGCCAATCTAACAGCTGTATACATACCTTGTTCCATTATTCTCTCTAAATCATCTGTTTCTAAATTATTTGCTTCAAGCATCAATTGATTGTTAATAGTAGATGTTAATGGAATCATAAGAATACTTGGAATATTAATATTATTTTTTTCATCAGGTTGTAAAAACTTTATCTTATACTGAATATCGTTAATTTTAAGTTCTATATCTTTACTTTTATTAGATACTAATTGTTTCGATATATAACTTATCAATTGATACGTTTCCATATTTATCACCCACATAGCATTTTTCTTGTTTATTTATATACATTATAAGCAATATGCGAAGATTATTCTATGAAATGCTACCAATCTAAATTCTAAAACTATATATAAAAAACTCTATCACATGTACTGATAGAGTTTATTAATTTCTAGATGTTATATTTTCTTTCAAAAATTTACATTAATGGAAGTTACCAAGAACCTCCACCACCACCGCCAGAGCCTCCACCACTAAAGCCTCCGCCACTAAAGCCTCCGCCTCCTGATGATCTATGCACAGAAACACTTCGCACTGAACTGATTGTACTACTCATAAATGAACCAAATACAACTACATCAAAGCCAGTACATCCATAATACCAGTCAGGTTGACTAATAGCAATTGACTCAAATTTCTCAATCCATTTATCAGAAACTTCTAAAACATAAGCATATGGCAATATATCATAAAAATAAGTTGGATTTGTATGAACCATAGTCTCTAATCTTGATTTTTCTGCTGTCTCTAAGAAACGTTTGAATCCTTTTATTTTACCTAGCATCTCATTACCATATTTAGTTCTTTTAGCCATATTTTTAATACAAATAACCATGCCTATAACACAAATAAGTCCTACTATAGTTGTAACCAGAAAAATAGATTCTTCCATGATTACAGCACCAAATGGAAGAAACGTCATAAAAATAATAGAGTGTATCATTGTAAAACCTAACCATATTAATCTAAAAAATAAAGGAATAGATTTACTAATTCCCACCATATAGAAAGGAATATAAATCGTCACTGCCAATAACATTAATCCTAATTCATCTCCTACAGCATAATCTAGAACTGGCAACATAAAGATAGCAAATACAGTTAAAATTGCTAATACTGAAGCAATGATAGTCTTAGGTTGAGTATAAGATTCAAATATTTTTTTCTTATTTGATTTTGAATTAATTTCATGAAGAATACTATCCACTGTTTTATAAAAATGATTTTCTAAATCATCTGCTGTAACTGTCGTCAATTCTTCCTCTTCTGAATCTTCTTTATTAATATCTTTATTGAAAAAATCATCTACAGAAACTACTCTTTTCTTTTCAAATAGTCCCTCAAGAAAAGTTCTTTCATACGAATTAGTACCATCATAATCTTTTAACTTTGTTACTTTAAAATTAGATTTATCTCTTAGTTTTGAATCCTTTTGTTCTTCATCAATTCTAATATAGCCTTTATTAGCTAAATATACTAGTAAAGAAATTACATCCTCATTACTTGCATGACCACTATATAAATATCCTACTTCTAAACTGTTGTACCCTTCTGGAGGATAAAATTCTACTGTTTCTATCACTTCATCATCTTTACCATATTTTGCCCATAAAAATATAGCTATTAATAATGAAATGATTGGTAATCCAAATAAAACATATATTTTCCAATCCACTTGATATCCACTGCGAACAAAATATCCTTCTGGTAAAGTTATTCTAATTGTTAATCCTTGGTATGGACTAAGAACATTTTTAGATTCTCCTGTTATCACATTTTCAGTGACTGTATAGGTAACATTTTGACTGCTTGTAGATCCACTATAACCAGATGAAAACCCAAGAAGATCCTCATCAAATTCTTTTGGCATAGTTATCTTAAATGTAACGTTGCCAATAACTGTATCCCACTCATCACCTATGATATTGTAATAAAATTCATCATAGTTATCTAGTTTATCTTTTCCAATATCATAAGTATAACTTATTTCATAATCTTTTTCTCCAATTAAATATTTATTTGCGTCACCAATTTTTATAACTAAATTGTTATTCTCTGTTGTTTTTTGATATTTATCATTAACTTTTAAATTAGAAATTTTAGCCCTAATATTGGTAGTTGTACCATCAGTTCTAGTTACTGTGTTTTTAACAGGAATTGTTCTATAAATACCATGCTTACGCATATTAAAATACACACTTAATTTTTCTGTTATATCAAACGTGTTATCCTCATTAACTTTTATATCAACATGATAACTTTCTATTACATAATCATAATAGTAGTATTGATTATGTAAACTATTATCTTGATTAGAAGTAACTAAGTGAATTGTCTCTTTATATTCGCTTGCATTTACACTACTTGGACACAAACAAGTACCTAATAAAAGAATCATAATAACTAGAAATATATTTTTAATTTTGTTTCTCATTATTATACTCCTTAGATTAAAATTTAACGTTAACATTTTCTCTTTCAACTTCGTTTACTACAAACATTGATTTTTCTTTATGGCCAAACATCTTCGCAAACAAATTGCTTGGGAACACTTCAACTTTATTGTTATAAGTTCTAACAACAGCATTATAATACTTTCTTGAATTAGCAATATCCTCTTCGACTTTTGCCAATTGATTACTTAAATCTTTAAAGTTTTCATTAGCCTTTAAATCCGGATAATTTTCTGCTAAAGCTATAAGTTTAGTGATGCCACTAGATAATTGTTGGTTTGTTTTGATTTTTTCATCATCAGACATTTGATCATAAGCACTATTTCTTAAATCGACAATATCTTTTAAAGTTTCTTTTTCGTGTTTTGCATAACCCTTAACAGTTTCCACTATATTTGGAATTAAATCCCATCTTTTCTTTAAATAAACATCCATAGTAGAAAATGCTTCTTCAACTTTGTTATCTAACTTTACAAAACTGTTGTATAAATATATAGCATAGAAAACGATTATCGCAACAATTGCAATAACAATATAAATCCACATAATCTCACCTCCTATTACTTGATAATTAAAATTTATCACATTTCATCTTTTTTTTAATACTTTATATCCCTTTTTATAAAAAAATAAATTATTTCAAAATCAAAATTTGTTTAAGTCCTAATGTATTTTTCAGTAAATAGCACGAACTCTACACATTGTCAATCAGGCAACAAAAAAGTCATCGATAAAATCAATTTCTTCTATCTCATATTATTTTATTTATATCCATTTTATTCATTACTCTTCACTTCTTGATACAAACGATAATTAATTACAAAACTTATAATTGCTAATACCACTAAAATAATAATTACATAAAGCAACTCTAAATTGAGCAAAATTAAGGAAAAAGAAAAACTCAATAACATTTCTGCTATAGTCTTAGATAAACCTAAATTAGCAATTCCTAATTCTTTCTTATTATATTTTTTTAATAATAAATCTTGCATATAAGTTCCAAACATATCTCTAATTCCTAGAATCAAGCAGAATCCAAATCCCATTAAAATAAATTTGATTATTAAAGTTTCTATAAAGTATCCTCCAATGATAAATGAAAATGCAACCAAGCAACATATAGGCAATAAATAACTTATCATATCTTTTAGCTTAGCATACAATTTATAAAATGACAGATTCGCTAATATTCTTGAAATTCTACTAGCGACTAAAATATATGAAAAATATACTGCAGTCTTCCCAATATCGAAATATTCTCCCATTTCGTATTGGATTAATAATTGACTATTAGATTGGCCTCTAGTAATAACAGCAAAAAACACACCATAACAAACCATAAGCAAAATTATTGTTTTACTCATTTTACCACTTACTTTTTCTTCACTTTTCTCATTATTAGTATTATCTGTCTCTTTTTTTTCTTCAGTTATAAATAAACCTAAAATCACATTAATAAAAGACATAAATATACATATATACATTGGTAAATAATAATTCAAATTAAACAAATATCCACTACATAAACACGCAAAAAAGGTTGCTATAGAATATACAACATTTGCTTTATTAGAATAATTTATATATTCTTCATCTTTACCTAAATATTCTAAATTGTGTTTAAGAATTACTTTATCCATCATCTTAAACATAAAAGCAACTGTATATAATATTTCACCAATCATTATTATAGAAAAAGTTTCTCCAAATGTAATAATTATACTACCAAACAACAAAAGTAATGTTCCTAGTACTACTGATTTTTTATTTCCCAGTATTTTTATAAACTTTAAAAATAGTCTTTGAAAAACAATATATATTAATGATGATACTGCATATAAAATTGATATTTGGGCAGCGCTTAATCCCTTTATCGTAGTCAAAAACAACGTACTAATTGCAATATAAAAAATTAAATCTGTCGTTAATCCCATAAAGTAAGGAAGAAGTTTTACATTAAACTTTGCTCTACTAATTTTAGACACTGTAGATTCTTCTAGTTTTTCCATTACTTCACCTTCTTTGCTACTATAAATATACTATAGCATACTAATAAATAACTTGTAGACAATATAGAGATAATTTATTTATTGTATCATTATTAAAGTATCTGTATAATAATCTTGTAAGAGGTGATGCTTATGAGTAGTTATAAGACATATCAAGATTTCACTTTACTAGTAGATGGAAAAGAGGCTTTTCCTGAGATTATTAATTGCATAAATAACGCAAAAAACTCTATAAAAATAAATATGTTTATCTGGAGAGATGATGTTATTGGAAATGAAATTGCTAATGCTGTATTAGAAACTGCTAAAAGAGGGGTAAAAGTCGATATTTCTATAGATAGATATGGTTTAGTATTAGAAAAATGTGAAGAAACAAAAAAATCTTTTTTTCACAAAGAACAAACTTTAGTTGAAAAAATAAAGATTAAAACTCTAGAAAAAATCTATCAAAAAGATAATAAAATAATACCTAGAGATGAACATACAAAATTATATAATGATATTTTAAATAATCCCAATATAACAGTTAGTAAAGATATATTCAAGGCAGATCATTCTAAATATTATATAATCGATGATGAAATCTTAATTCTTGGAGGAATCAACATTGAAGATAAAGAAAATGGAGCTGACATGCAAGGAAGAGAATACCAAGATTATATGATTAAAATTGCTAATAAAAGTGTTGTAGAGGAGTTTAAACGTAAACTTAAAGATGGCACAAATTCAAGTGATGACTATTTCTTTGGAGTAAATCAAAAAAAAGGTAAAGAAAGATTTTTTGAAATGGAAGAATTATATTTAGAGATGATTAAAAAATCTAAGAAAAAATTATTTATTACAATGGCCTATTTTTCTTCTTTGAAGAACTTTATCAAAGAAATAGTAGAAGCTAATAATCGCAATGTTGAAGTAACGATTCTTATTCCTAAAAACGCTAATTTTCAAGACGACACTAATAAAGCTACTATAAAGAAAATAATGAAGTTAACAGATAATAAAGTGAATGTTTATTTATGTGATAAAATGGTTCACACAAAGATGATAATTAATGACGATTATATAAGTATCGGATCTACTAATATTACTAAAAAAGCTTTTAATCAACTTGATGAATTGAATTTATTTATTAAAAACATTGATTCTGATTTAAAAGACAAATTACTTGCTAGTATTAAGGAAAATATTAATAGATCTATTAAAATTAAACATTACAAAGAGATAAAGTATAATAAAACTCTAGCCTCAATCGAAAGATTCTTAGTATAAGTTAAGACAAGGAAATTATCCTTGTCTTTCTTTTTTTCTGTTCTTATAGTAAAAAACAAAAATTAGAGAAAATATAACAAACCCCAATAATATCATCGCAATAGTTCTATATTGATTGAAATAAATAAGTATATCATCCCAATTACTTCCCATTTTGTATCCTAAAAATAATAATAGAGCATTCCAGACAATAGATCCTAGAATCGTGTATAAAACAAATTTAAATAAGTTCATTTTTCCCATTCCCGCAGGGATGGATATTAAACTTCTTATAATTGGAAAAAATCTTCCTATAAAAACACCAATATACCCTTTATTATTAAACCAAACACTAGCATTTTCTATATCATCAGGCTTCAATCTCAAAATTTTTCCACTCTTTCCTGATACCATTTTTTTCATCTTTTCTTTGTTTATCGTCATTCCTAAATAATATAAAACTAATGCTCCTAATAAAGAACCAATCGTAGAAAAAACAATCATAAAAATTAAATTTAGATTAGAATAAGTAACCATAAATCCCCCAAATAACAATATTACTTCAGAAGGAATAGGAGGAAATATATTTTCAATAGCAATTAATAAAAGTACACCAATATATCCAAATTGATTCATGATATTTATTACAAACTCATACACATTATCACTCCTTGTACTCTTATTTTATTCATGTACGAGTGATATTATTTATTTAAAATAAAAAAGCTTAATTAACTTAAGCTTTTAATCTAAAGATTCTTTTAATTTCTTTGCCTCTTCAGTGATTTCTTGCATTAAATCTGCAATTTTTTCATATTCACTAGCTAGTTTATTAAGATTTTTTAATCTAGTTTCATCACTTATAGATTTATTCTCTTCTAATTCTTTTTCTAGTTGTTCTAATTTAGCATATCTTTGACTTAACAATTCGTGTTTTTTTATCAATTCATTATATTTTTGTACTATCTTTTCATTCATGTTTTCCACCAACCTTATCTTCATAATATACTATTAATCTTTTTTTTTCTATCATTCTATTAGTTTTTTGAATTATATATACAAATTTGTCCTTTTTGCCAATCACCTGGATAATTAAAATCGATACCATAATTCCCATAGTTAACAGACATAATATATTCCAAATCATCGCTCTTATTAAAATATTGAATAAGAGCTGAAGATTTCTTTCCTAAGTATACTTTTTCGATACTAGTACCATTATTTTCATTATAATCATCTATAAATAATTTAAATGTATCTGTGTATTTTTTTACCAATTCTTCTTCTTTTTTACTACAATATATGTAATCTACATAAATAGCATTTATAACTATACACTTGGATTTTGGAATAACACTAAATACAGCCTTAGAGACTGGATTTCCTTCGTTATCATTCATTACAAGTGTCTGAGTTAGAGGATCTAACACTGAGGCTATACATATTCCTTGACCTTTACCCTCAATGTGGCCACAACACCCGCTAAAATATCTAGCTACAGTAAGATTACGTGGATCACTTTTTTTAAGAAATTCATACATAAATTGAGAGAATTGCTTGCCAGATTCTAGAAATCTTCTTTTTTCTTTTCGTATATTTTCACTCACAAGGGACTCTGCTATTTTTCTTTCATTAAAAGTTTTAAATACAGTTTTAGATTTTCTAAAAGTTTCTTTTTGAGAATAAAACTTAGCTAATTCTTTAGCTAAGACTTTATCATCTTCACTCTCAATATCACCAAATTTTGTCTCACTAAAATAATCTACAAATTTGTCTAATGTAGGTTTTAAAGGACCATTACTTTTAGAAATGTTAGTTTTTTGAACTTTATTATAATTCTCTAAACAAATTCCTAGAAAACTATGGTTATTTTTAGAATACATAGCTAAATTATAGAAAAACGATAATTGCTTATCAGTAATATCTCGTATCATTTCTCTGTCTAAGTTTTTTAAAGTCAAGCATCCAACATACTCATCAATGTTAATGCCTTTAAATACATTTTTTTCTATTAATCTTAAAATAATTTGACTTGATTTATGTGATAACTCCTTATCGAACACACCTAGTGTATAACACAAAGCAAAAAAACTTTTTTCAGATTTAGCATCTGGTTTATAAGTGAATAATTTTTCACGCAACATTTTATAATTTTTGTAATAAGCATTAGTAAAGAAATCCTCATCTAATCCCATCTCTTTTAGTTCCAATAATGATATTAAAGGTACTTTTGCCAATAATTGGGTAATTTTATCTAAATTTTCATCTACGTAATCTAATGATTTTTTCGTGAAATTTTCCATTACTAAATTCGTAGTATCTATTTTTTTCCCCCTGTAAACAATTGTATTTATGCTATTACAATTAGAAAAAGCATTTCTACCAATCCTTATTTTATCATTTTCGATTATTATCTCTTTTAAATTTGTACAATTCTTAAATGCTGATATTCTAACTTCATTTACACTTAAAGGTAATTTAACACTTTCTAACATTGAACAATCTTGAAATGCGAACTCACCAATACAGGCAACTGACTCTGGTATAACAATATTTTTTAATTTAGAATTAGAAAAACAAGATCTTTCGATTTTATTAATATTATTTGAAAGTTTTATACTATATAAATAAGTATCACAAAAAGCTCCTTGTCCTATATATTTTACTGTATCAGGTAAAGTTAAAAAACGAACTCCACTTCTACTAAAAGCATAATTATCAATACTTTCTAATCCATCATTTAACTGTAAATCAAACAATTCTTTACACCCATAAAAAGCATGACTACCAATACATTTTAATTTATTCGGCATATTTGCAATACGAAGTTTTTCACAAGACTTAAAAGCGTTATCTTTTATCTCTATAATCCCCGGCATTAAAACATTCTTAAATAAGTAACATTCACTAAAAGCATTTTTTTCAATTACTGAAACAGATTCTGGTATATCTATACCTTCTAGAATTTCACATCCTTGAAACATACTTTCTGGTACAGTATTTATATTGGTTGGTAAAACTACAGACTCTAAATTTTTACAATTTTTAAACAATGATTTTCCCATATATAAGATTTTAGAAGGAAATTCCACTATTTCTAATGATTCCATATCAGAAAAACATTCATCTTCGAATACTTCAACACCTTTTTTAATAGTTAGATGCCTAATATTTCTATCTTGAAGTGTTTTAGACGTTACTACTTTAATGTTTTTCTTCAATGTAACACTCTTGCCCATAAGTTCACCTCACAATCATCTACAATTATACCTCATCCTAACTATAAATAAAATGATTATTTTTTTAGTCAACTTTAAATATCTTAAAGCATATTTTTAAATAAGGTGAAATTTATGAAAAAAATGAAAAAATATACTTTTGTAATTTCTATGTTTATAGCATTGTTTTTAGCTACAATTGTAGGAATATTTGCAAGTGAAAATTTTGTTACTGCTATAGCACCACTTGGAGACATATTTGTAAACTTAATGTTCACACTAGTAGTTCCGTTAGTATTCTTTACGATTTCTAGCAGCATAGCAAATATGAACAAAGAAATTAAAATTTCAAAAATCCTCTCTAAAACTTTTTTAATATTCCTTATTACTAGTGCTATTAGTGCTTTAGTAATGTTAGTTGTAGTTATCTTTATTAATCCTGCTTCTAAAATTAGTATAAATGTGATTGATACTAATAATGAAAAACTAAATATATTAGAACAGATATCGCAAGCTATATCTGTTACTAACTTTTCAGATTTATTAACAAAAAATCATATGTTAGCACTTATTATCTTTTCATTATTTTTTGGAATAAGTTTACGATATGTAGATAAGGAAGGAAAAGTATCAAAAGGAATAGAAGTATTATCCAACACAATGTTACAATTTGTTAAATTAATAATGTATTATGCACCAATTGGAGTATTTGCATACTTTGCAAATCTTATAAAATCATATGGAAGTGATGTTATATCTACGTATCTAAGAACTTTTCTTATATACATTTGTGTATCTATTGTTTACTTTTTAGTGTTTTATACATTGTATGCTTATATTGCTAAAGGAAAAAAAGGAGTTAAATCTTTTTATAAAAATATTCTTTCTTCCTTAACATGTTCTTTAGCAACACAATCTTCTCTTGCTAGTTTACCAACTAATTTAGATACCGCCAAAAAGATAAAAATAGATGATAATGTAAGCAATATTTCTCTTCCTCTAGGAGCTACTGTTCATATGGAAGGATCTGCAATAGGATCAATTTTAAAAATATTCTTCCTATTTAGCGTCTTTAATATGCCTATAAATAGTATTTCAACATATATTGTAGCATTAATTATTGCTGTTGCTAGTGGAGTTGTAATGTCAGGAATTCCAGGTGGTGGTCTTATAGGAGAAATGCTAATCGTTTCTTTATATGGATTCCCACTAAGTGCTTTTACAATGATTGCTACAATTGGATGGCTAATAGATGCACCTGCTACGATGTTAAATGTATGTGGTGATATACCTAGTGCAATGCTTATAGAAAAAAGTATGAATAAAAGAAAAAGTTCCTAGTAGGAACTTTTTAAATTAATGATTTTGTATAGGTTATGTTATAATCCACTATCGTAGCCAATAATTGATAATTTTCATTTCTTATGATTATATGTACATTATTTGATATAGAGTTATCACTTAATAACTTTGATAATGATGCCAAAAACAAAA
>JAZKZZ010000026.1:0-9778 GCA_045612885.1 Bacilli bacterium
TTATAGTGAAGATAAAGGTGTTATTTTAAGAAATACATCAGGAACCTATTATTTGTACGCATTAGCTAAAGATGATGATTCGTGGGTTGTAGAAAGAAGTGAAGGATACACTTTAAATGATGATGGATATCATGTTAATTATGATATTTATGATGCAATATTTGTAGTAGCTTTACTGATATTGTCTATTATCCCAGTAGCCATTTATATATTTATTTCTAAAAAAGGATATTAGTAAATGGACTAAAAATATTAGTAATGATATACTTTTTTTGAGGTGAAATATATGAATTGTTTTGAAGAATTTAAAAAAATTATTTCTAGTAAAGTTAAGGATGCTAGTAAAATCACGATGGAATCTAAATTAAAAGATTTAGGATTAGATTCTCTAGATTTATTAGAAATTGTCACCGATGGTGAAGAAAGACTTAATATTACTTTTGAAGATGAAGAACTGTTATCATTTAATACTGTTGGTGATGTAGTAAGAAAAGCCGAGGAGAAATTATAATGATCTATGATGAGATAAAAAAGATGAATTTGACTGCTTTAAAAGAACGCAATACTATCGCTAGAGCTATTTATTCAGTTCTTATCAGTAAGTTGGATTTATTAAAGATCAGTAAAAGAGAAAAAGGAGAAGAATTAACAGATTCTGATTGTGTAAGTGTTATTCAAAAAACATTGAAAGAATTAGAAGATGAAGAGAGTAATTTCTTAAAAGTTAATAATCTTGAAAAAGTAGAATCTATTAAAAAGCAAAAAGAATATGCTTCAAGTTTTCTTCCTAAGATGTTAAGCGAAGAAGAAATTAGAAATATTATTAATTCTTTAGAGGATAAATCTATTCCTAATGTAATGAAATACTTTAAAGTTAATTACTTAGGTAAGTGTGATATGGGGTTAGTAAATTCAATTGTTAAGAGTTTTAACTAATTTATAGACATATGTAGACAAAGATGATATAATTCTCCTTGTCTATATAGGGGTATAGTTCAAAGGTAGAATGTCGGTCTCCAAAACCGCTGATGTGGGTTCGATTCCTACTACCCCTGCCATAAAAAAATCAAAGTTCAATTCAAAGTGAGGGGTTGAACTTTTTTATTTTATTGTTAATAGTGGATCTATAATTATTCATTGAAATAGAAAGTAGATTAATATATAATGACATTGAAGCGGGTTGATTAATAGATTTAGCTATATCTATCTGTAAACAATTTACTAGGAGGAGATATTATGGGGTGGATACCAGTTGTTCCGAATACAACACATAATACAGTAATAAATAAAACAATAGTTTATTCTGATACTATTTTATCATTTAATGAAAAAGGAGAAAATCTTAAGGTTACTTCTATAGATAATGTAGAAGACTATGAGTTGGAAAGTTGCTTGAAAACTATTTTTGAAAGTAATTCAAATATTACGTTTAATACAATTCAATATTCTAGAAATAGGAAAAGACTGTATTTTTATGCAGATAAGAATGTAGATATTAATTCTTGGGAAAAAGTAAAGTTTACTAAATATAAGTATGTAGATAGTGAAGAAGTAATTGAGATAATTGATAGAATATTAAATCAATCTGTAAGTAAAGATGAAAATGTTGTGTCTTTATACATGGTTTCTAAATTACTTGAAAAGATACGTAATGAGCAAGCTGATGTAAAGAATGATTTAGATAAAAAACTAGAATCTAAATTACAGGAAAGATTTAAAAAGAGTTCCTTTTATACATCGTATTATGATAATGAATTAACTTTAAACTTTCAAGAATATTATTCTTTTGAAAATCCATATAAAAAACTTGTTTTTAAAAGAAAAAATGGTGAACTTTATCTTATTAAATCAAATTATCATAAGGCCATTGAGATACTTGGCTTGACACATGATATTTTAGATAAAATGTTTGATTTATACGAGTCAAAGCAAAGATATTTCTGTATGGTTTCTCCTGTTAATGTTGATTTAAGAGTGATACTTTATGAAAATTTTGTTTCTCTTAAAACTAGAGACGATAATCCAATACTAATAATGAAAAAATATAGTGATTATGAAGTTGAGTGTAATTCTAATAAAGTTCTTAGCTATATTGAAGGAAAAGAAGAGAAAATATTTAAAAATGTATTCATGAATATAAAAGATTGTCCTAAGTTTATTCGTGAAGATTTAACTATGCTTAGGAAAAAGGAAATAGAGTATATTTTAAAACAACAAGAAAAAGAAATTAAAAGACAACAAAGAAAAGAAAAAATAGAAAAAATAATACCATTTTCTAAAAAAAGGTAATTAATATGGATAAATATTGTTGGCAATTACCCACTAATCAAAGTCATGTGAGTAATTGCGATTATATTAGATATAATGCAAAACTTCATTGCTATGTTGATAATAAAAGTTTATGCAATAAGCATAGTCAACAAACTAATGATTTTGAAAATTATGATTTAGACCAATTTTTAAATGAATATGGTGAAAAATATATTTGTAAAAAGTGTCTAAACAAATATATGGAAAAGAATATTAAAATCTATAGTAGAAGGTAAGGTGTTAAAGTGAATAATATATATAAAACTGATAATTTAGTTCTTCTAATAAATAATAGTGCAAATCAAGAAAAATTTGTAATTGCTAAAAGGGAAAATAATAATTATTTTTTGATAAATGAAGAGGAAGAATTAATTGAGAATATTAGTGACTACTTAGTTGTCAAAGTAGCACACTCTGATGTTAATCTTCATAAAGATAGTGAGTTTAATTTGAGAATGGTGTTTGAATCAAATATAGCATGTTTTGATTATTTATATGTAGAAAAGATTGCTGGAGAATCTAAGAGAAAAGTAACTGTAAGTAAAGATATGAATATCTATCTTAATTACTTTATAGAAAAAGCTACTAGATCTAGAATGGGAATTATTTATATCAGTAAAGAGAATCTAAAAAAGTTAGAAAACAAGCTTAACTTTGATCTTAAATATATCCCATTTATTGTAAAGAATAGATTAAACGATAATGATTTTAACTGTTTAAAAAAAGATTCTGATAAAATTGCAAAAGAAAATAAGAAGAATAAGAAAAGATAATTAAGATGCCAATAGGTATCTTTTTTATTTATGTGTTATAATCTAGTTGTTTAGGAGTGATCTAATGAAAGATTTTAAAGATATTCATTTCAAATGGACGTTTAGAAAATATCAACAAAGAGTGCTAGATAATTCCTCTAAATTTTTAAGTGATTCAAAGATTAATATTGTTGCTGCCCCAGGAAGTGGTAAGACTATTTTAGGATTAGAGATGATACGTAGATTGAATGCCCCATGTATTATTTTTTCTCCTACAATTACTATTAGAGAACAATGGGGTGAGAGATTTAAAGAAGCGTTTTTAGATGAAAATTTAGATATTAGTGATTATGTATCTAATGATTTAAATGAGATTAAATTAATAAATTCTATTACTTATCAGGCATTACACTCAGTGATTAATAAGGTAAGTATTGATAGTGAAGATGAGATATTAGATTATTCTAACATCGATTTATTTAAGCTAATAAATGAAAATAATATAAAAACTATCTGCTTAGATGAAGCGCATCATTTGCAAAATGAATGGCAAAAGGCTTTAGAAAAATTTATCAAAGGATTAGATAAGAATATAAAGATAATATCTCTTACAGCAACTCCTCCATATGATGCAAATGCAAGTGAATGGGCTAGATATGTATCAGTATGTGGGGAGATAGATGATGAAATATTTGTTCCTGAACTAGTAAAAGAAGGGACTCTATGTCCTCATCAAGATTATGTTGCTTTTAATTATCCAACTGAAAAAGAAATGGAATCATTTAAAACGCATAATCAAGAAACATCAAAAGTTATTGAAGAGATAAAATCATTATTTTTCCTAAAAAAAGTCAATGATAAAATTAATGAGATGTTTATATGTAATGATGAGTTTATATATACAAATTTTAAACAGATAATAGCAATAATGATTTTATTAAAGGATTGTAATATTGAAATTAATCAGAAATTATTTTTGAAGTTAACAGGAAACAAAGAAGTTCCTAGTTTTGGTTTGAAATATGGAGAGGTAGCATTTCAATTTTTAATTGATGATTCTAGATTATTAGAGGAATCAGAAAAAGAACAACTTTTGATAATTTTAAAAAGTCATTCCCTTATTCATAGAAGGAAAGTTCAATTATGTTTAAGCGAAAAATTAAAAAAGATGCTAGTAACATCTTCGGGTAAGTTAAATGCTATTTCTAAGATTGTAGAAAGTGAATATAATAATTTAAAAGATGAGTTGAGAATGTTAATACTTACTGACTATATAAAGAAGGAATCTGTAGCAAATATTGGTACGAATATTGAAATAGATAATATAAGTGTTGTTTCTATTTTTGAGGAAATAAGAAGAAAAAATGTAACTCTAAAATTAGGGTGTTTATCTGGTACATTAGTAATTTTACCAACGGATATTAAAGATGTGTTAGCTAAAGAATATGGTGTAGATATAGAAAGTTACAGTGTGAGTCAATTAAGAACTTCTGATTATCAAATTTTTAATTTTAAAGGAGATAATAAAGAAAAAGTAAGGATTATTTCAAAACTTTTTGAAGATGGATATTTATCAGTATTAATAGGTACTGCTTCGTTACTTGGAGAAGGATGGGATTCTCCATGTATTAATTCGCTTATATTAGCAAGTTATGTTGGTTCATTTATGCTTTCTAATCAAATGAGAGGTAGAGCGATTAGAACTTACAAAAAGGATCCTGATAAGACTGCTAATATTTGGCATTTAGTTACCTTAGAACCTAATTATAATCTTAATAGAGGAAGGGATAGTGAGGGTAAAGAAAATACTTTATCTTCAGATTATGATACTCTTTCTAGAAGATTTGATTGTTTTGTCGGTCCTAATTATGAGAATGATGAGATAGAGAGTGGAATAGAAAGAATTACATTTATTAAACCACCATATGACAAACAAGGTATCGAAAATATAAATAATAAAATGTTTGAATTAAGTAATAATCGTCAAGAACTTGTTAATAAATGGAAAGTGAATGAGAATGCTCATACTATTATTGAAAATAGAATTCCAAAAGAATTACAAGTACCACCATTTAATATTTTGAATGTAGTTAGCACATCTTTAATGATATTTATAAATCTTATACTTATGATTTCATTAATTAAAAATATTTTTAGAGATGATCCAAATATATTTACTATAGCCTTATTATTACTATTAGTCATATTCTTGCTAATTAAAACAGTTCAAACTTCATTATTTATCATTAAGCATATTACTCCATGTGTCTCTTTTAAAACACTAGGGAAAGCAATATTAAAGAGTTTTAAAGCGACAGGATTGATAGATAAAAAAGCTAAAATAAAAGTTAAAGAAGAAGATGATTATGTGAGTATGTGGCTTAGTAATGCTTGTATTAGAGAGCAAAATATGTTTAATACTTCAATTGAAGAATTATTAAAACCAATGGATAATCCACGTTATATCATTTTAAAAAAGAATAAATTTAATCAATATAATTATCATTATTCATTTGCTTGTCCTTCATTGTTGGCTGTTAATAATAGAATTGTAGAAATAATTCAATTTTATATGAATAAAGCACTAGATGGAAGTGAAATTAAATATGGTTATAGTGAAGAAGGAAAAAGATTACTTGTTAAATGTAGAAAAAAATCATATATTGCATTAGATAGTAGACCGGTTATTAAAAGGCAAAAAGTTAGTGAATAAATATTAGTATTATTTGATGTAGTAAAAATAAAAAAAATATGGTAGTATATACGCATTGGGAGGATTAAAAATGAAAAAATTATTTGCAGAATTCAAAGCATTTATCAATAAAGGAAATGCATTATCACTTGCTATTGGTGTTATTTTAGGAGCATCATTTACCGCAATAGTATCATCAATTAACACAAAAATAGTATCACCTTTAATTGGATTATTATTAGGAGATAATGATTTAAGTGAATCGCTAGTTACAGTGTTAAAATCTACAATAGATCCAGAAACTGGAGAAGAAGTTATTACAAATGCTATTTATTGGGGAGCATTCATTCAAGCTGTGATTGATTTCTTATTAACTGCAGTTATTTTATTTTCTATCTTTAAACTTGCAAGTGCACTTACAAATACACTAAAAAAAGCACAAGATAAAGAACTTAGGGTTGCATTTAAATTAGAAAGAAATATCAAATTAACTAAAAAAGAACAAGCAATAGCAGATAAAATGGCTAAAGATAAAGCAGAAAAAGCGCGTTTAGAAGAAGAAGCTAAATTAAAGGCTATTGAGCCAACATTTGAAGAAAAACAACTTGCTTTACTTCAAGCTATTAACGATAATCTATCTAAAGCAAAAAAATAAGGCAATTGATACGATTTTAGTTGATAAATTTTAGATTATGTAGTATATTACTAATCGTGAGACTTATACTCGGTTTTAAATTATTCCCTAATTTATTACTTAGTTTAAGCCAAAAAGAGAAAATGGAGGGAAAATTATGACAATTACAAAAGAGCAAATCGCAGAGTTAACAAAGAAGTATGGTTCTAATGAAAATGATAGTGGTAGTGCTTCAGTTCAAGTTGCTATTTTAACTACTAGAATTAATGCTTTAACTCTTCACTTAAAAGATCATAAAAAAGATAATCACTCTCGTAGAGGATTATTAGCTATGGTTAGTAAGAGAAGAAAACTTTTAGATTACATTAAAGAAAGAAATCCACAACAATATCTTGATTTAATTGCTAGTCTAGGAATAAGAAAGTAATAAAACAAAAGAAAGCCCTATATGGGCTTTTTTACATGTTGTATAAGATAGGATTCTTCGTTTAATATTTTAAATTTATAACCCTTTGATAAACAATATTCAATAACATAAGGAAGTGCCTTTATTGTTGCTTCTTTCTTTTTATTATCATGCATTAATATAATTTGATTATAGATATTATTAGATTCATTAAGTTTAATGTAATTTATAGTACTTTTTATAATTTCATCATAATCATTATTATAATGAGAATCAAAAGAATCTACATTCCAATCTACATGTGTATATCCTTGATTATCTAATATTTTAATAATTGATTGAATTTGATTCTTACTTGTAATTGTAGTAGAACTTCCTCCAGGAAATCTATATAAGGTTGGTTCTATATTTATAGTTTTCTTTATCCAATTAGCACATTCAAAAAAATCATTTATAAAACTTTGTTCATTTTCATATATTGTAGAGTATTTGTGTGAATAGGAATGAATAGCTATTTTATGTCCTTTATTATTGATCGATTTTAGTAAGTCGTTTTTTAATTTATATGAGGGACCAACAACAAAAAAAGTTGCTTGTATTTCATATTTTTCTAAGATATCTAAAATTTGTTCACTATTTTCGCTTGGTCCATCATCAAATGTTAGATAAACTATTTTTTCTTTATCAATATTAGTAGATAATACAGGCATTTCATTGTCTGTTTTTGGTGTGAAAAAGAAATATAAGGAAATAATTAAAAAAGAAAATAATAAAATTATGGATATATAAAATAAATGAATTCTTTTCATAATCTTCACCCTATCATTTATTTTTCTCAATATATCTGAAAAAATACTATTTGATGAGTGTGATTTATTGAATAAGCAATCTTTCAATGCTAAAATAATAATTGGAAACGTGGTGAAAATTCATGGCAAAAAGAGTTAGTAAAACAAATACTAAAACTGATGAAATTAAAATAGTAGAAAAGACTTCTTTAGATGTGAATGAAGATGAAAGCAAAAAAACATCACAATTAAAGAAAATGAGTGGTGAAACAGAAGAGGTATCTACTAGTGGTACGACTAGATTTCGTGTTGATCTAAAGAAAGGATTAAGTGACGAACAAGTTAATACAAGAATAGCAGAAGGATTAGTGAATAAGGTGGGGAAAGGAAGTACAAAAACAATCCCTCACATTATTTTTTCTAATATTTTTACCACTTTTAATATTGTCGTAATAATTGTTTCAATTTGGCTTATTAGTGTTAATACTAAGATTACTTATTATTCATTTGCAGTAATGGCTATTGTTAATACTCTTATTGGAATTATTCAAGAAGTAAAAGCTAAAATAACTATTGATAAGTTATCACTTCTTAGTGCACCAAGCGCTTCAGTAATTAGAAATGGTAGACAAATTGAAATACCAGTAGATGAATTAGTATTGGATGATGTTTTAGTTTTAACTGCTGGTAAACAAGTTTGTGCAGACTGTATTTTAAAAGATGGAAATGTAGAAGTTAATGAATCTTTATTAACTGGAGAAAGTGATGCTTTAGTTAAAAAAATTGGTTCCTCATTATATTCAGGAAGTTATATTGTTTCAGGAACATGTAAAGCAAAAGTAGAAAAAATTGGTGAAGATAGTTATATTGAAAAACTTGCTAAACAAGCTAAAGTATATAAAAAACCTGGATCTAAAATTTTAAAATCTTTAAGGCTTATTGTTAGAGTTGGAATTATATATATTGCAATATCAGTAGCTCCTTTATTCTTTGCTCATAGAGCGTATGAAGCTACTATATATGCTGATAAATGGCAAATTTATGCTGAAACAGTTAGAGATACATCTTCGATTGTAATGGCTATGATTCCTTCAGGATTGTTCCTTACAACTAGTGTTGCCTTATCTGTAAGTGTAATTAGATTATCTAGAAAGAATACTCTAGTACAAGAATTATATTGTATTGAAATGTTAGCAAGAGTTGATGTTTTATGCCTTGATAAGACAGGAACTATTACTGATGGTAGCATGACTGTAAAAGGTGTAGAAGAAATAAAGAATGATACAGGTATTACTATTAAACAGATAATAGCTTTAGTACTAGGAAGTTTAAAGGATTCCAATATGACTTCAGTTGCATTGGAAAAAGAATTCGGTAAAGCCAAAAGGGTAAACCCTTTATTTACAGTACCTTTCTCTAGTGCTAGAAAGTATAGTGCTGTTAGTTTAGAAAAATATGGAACATTTTTACTAGGTGCTCCGGAATTCATTTTAAAAAAAGATTATGATACTATAGCTCAAAATGTAGAAAAGTATACAAGAAAAGGTTATCGTGTATTACTTATAGGACATTTAAAAGAAAATATAAAACATGTTGATGATCTTAACAATATTAACCCTAGTGCATTAGCTCTTATCTTAATTGAAGATACTATAAGAGAAGATGCATTAGAAACTCTATCTTACTTTAGAGATAGTGGAGTTGACTTGAAAGTAATAAGTGGAGATAATGCTTTAACTGTATCAATGGTTGCTAAAAGAGCAGGTGTAGAAAACAGTGAAAAATATATTAGTTTAGAGAGAATAAGTGATGAGAAGTTAGTACAAATTGCTGATCAATATACAGTATTTGGAAGAGTTACTCCAAATCAAAAGAAAATCCTTGTTGAAGCATTAAAAGCCAAGGGTAAAACAGTAGCTATGACAGGTGATGGTGTTAACGATATCTTAGCCCTAAAAGAAGCCGACTGCTCAATTGCAATGGCAAGTGGTAGCGAAGCGGTTCGTAGCGTATCTCACATGGTGCTTTTAAACTCAGACTTCAGCAGCATGCCAGAAACAGTTTTAGAGGGTCGCAGAGTTATTAATAACGTTCAACGTGCTTCTGCCCTATTCTTTATGAAAACGATATTTACAATCGTATTCTCAATATTTATTCTTTCAATCCTGGAACCTTATCCACTTGAACCAATACAAA
>JAZKZZ010000027.1:0-3000 GCA_045612885.1 Bacilli bacterium
CTCTTCATTAGTAGCTTTTAGTTTATCATTAGCACTATATGCTTCTTCTCTTGAGTCATATAAATCATTAAAAGCAGCAATAGCACCTAAAAAATCTTCTGAATTTAAAGCAGAAGCTTCTTCTCCGATACTAGTTCTTATTTTTCCGATTAAATCATTAAAACCTTCTTTGTTCATAGAGTTCTCCTTTCTATTATAATTATAAGATAAATAAAAATAAAAGTCAATTTAATATTGACTTTTATCTGTTTTTATGATTTCTTTTTTGTCTTAGTTTTCTTGAATATAAAACCCATGGAAAGTTTGACTCTCCCGTGTTTGGTACAGGAGGAACATAAGGAGAATCACTAAATTCTCTCCAAGGATAATTAACTCTAACTCCATTATGATTTTTATACCAAGTTTTAGTAAGTACAGTGTTATTTACTCCCATTAGATTATATAACCATGTAGAGCCAGTAAGCATATAAACACCTTGAGAATTTCTATGATAACCACTATAAGTACCTTTTTTAGCTTCTATATGAACATGATCTCCAGCAGCTTTTCCATAAGTACCAGTATGTCCTATTAAATCTCCTTGAGTTCTAGTATCTCCAACATGAAAATTAGGAGTATCATCATCATGTACAAAACCTATACAAGCATAATCAGTAGTACCATCTACAAAGTTAACTTCATCATCAGATTGCCATACAATCATAGGAGATGATGAACCCCATATTCTGACAACATGACAACTAAATGGAGCATAGTAAGGGCATTTTTTAACTCTTTGCCCATTAGCCCAGCCTTGAAAGTCCATAGCATAACAGCCGTTATGAGAATAAGTAGCTGTATAACTTCCTTGAGTAAGATACATATCTTCTAATGGAAATAGAAAATTTTCTTTTCCATTATCACCTATCATCCTCTCTCCAGCTAACATTATTTAATATATTTAGAAGCAGTATAATATTTTCTTATTTTATCTATTAGTGCATAAGCACCATCAATTTCATATACTGGAACTTCTTCTCCGTTATAAATGTTATAGTTTTTAACTACACTTGATTTAAGGAAGTTCTTTTTATTATGTACAAGTAAAGGCTCTGAAGTTATTCCATGAGCAAGTCTTGTATGAAGGATTTTTAATTTATCTTTGCTATGTTCTGATATAGCTTGAGTCTTATATCTTATTAAATATTCAATAGGATTTAACCATTTAACATTTTTATACTTCAATCCTCTACCTTTTTGAAGTCCAAAATGTAAGTGATAACCAGTACAAATTCCTGATGCTCCCATTTTAGCAATATGTTGACCTTCTACAACCTTGCTTCCTTCTTTAACAAGCTGTGAATTTTTTAATAGGTGACCATATTCAGAAGTAACATCTAATTCAGGATGATATATTCCTATAACATAACCTCCACTAACTTGTTTACGATTATAAACTACTATTCCATCAGCAATAGCATTTATATATTGATTTTTACCAACGGATGAATCCCATCCTAAGTCAATTCCATGATGCAATGATGAAAATCCTTGTCTTATATTAATACAATTAACAGGATATCTCATATAATCACTCCTTACCTTTTTCATCTATATCTAGATGAGTTTCGATTGCTATTAATCTTTTATCAATACTACCTAAAGTCTTTATCATTTCCTTCATAGTAGTATTTTGAAAGTAAATCATGTAAGCAACGCAAACGATTCCAATTCCATAATTCATAATTAGATCCATTATTTCTTTCATATCACAGTACCCTCCTTATATCATAATTATATATCATTTTTTACGGACAGTAAAGTAGTCAGGATGAAGGACTATTCCACCTTTTACATGAAGTGGAATCATTTTACCAAAATATGAAGATCCAACTTTAAAATTATCAAAATTTACCATACCAGCACAATTTTTAGGAAGCCCTGCTACAGTACAATTTAATTTACCTTCAGGAGCAAGTTCTATATAACTCTTAGCTCTTAAATACTTCCCTTTAATATATTGAGATTCAAGTTTCCATGCTCCAAGTCGATAATCATCTATATCAACAAATTTTTTTAATATTTCAGTATCAGTAAAAGTTGTGTGAATTGAGTCAGTATCTGAATAAACATATTTATCCTCCCCATAATTTTCGATAGAATATGTTTTTATTGCTTGAGATGTAGTTATAGTTTTTAATCTAGCATAACTTGTAATAAATGCAGCTACAGGAATATAAATAGGATCTCTAGTTTCTTTTTCATAAAATTTATAAGTTACTATACCATCTTCAGTAAGTTCAGGATATTTACTTCTTATATCAGGATTCAGCCCGAATTTTCCATATAAAGAGTTCAGCATGAGCTTACTTATTCTATACATAGCACTATTATTTTCTTGTTTCGATTTAATTTTAATATATATCCATTTATCAATATATGATTTAAACAACCCTTTTAGTCCTTTAAATTTCCAGCCATTATGATAGGCAATATAGTGAACATTATAGTGTTTTAGGAAAAGTTCGAGATCAACACTAGTTAAAGTTAATGTCACTATATCACCATTAGTGGTAGTTACATACTCAGTAGGAATAAAGTCAGTATTATTCTTTAATTGAATAGTAGGTATCATGTTTTCCCTTATATCAAAACTTGCAGAAATAGTTTGTACATATAAAGGATACAACTTATCGTGTTCATATTTGCCTTCAAAGAATAAAGGCTCTCCAAACGGTAGTAAAGAATCATACATTACAGAAGGATAAAGACTATTTACATCTAATACCCATCCAGCTCCTGTAGTTTTTTCTTTATAACACTCATTTAAGTATGTAAATCCACCTCTATAAGATTTCCTTATATCTTTATCTATCTCATAAGGAAGAACAGGGAAGTAATGTTTGAAATTAGAAATTATCTTTTTATAATCAGCTAGTGCATCTGCTCCGATTGTCATTTTATTTAAGTCTTGCTTAAACATATAATCTAAAGCTCTAGCCATGATTTCTACATCATTTC
>JAZKZZ010000028.1:0-9668 GCA_045612885.1 Bacilli bacterium
AGATATCTAAAATAGCATCTTTTGCTATAGATTCTTTCAATACAACAAGCTTATCTAATCTTTCTTTAAGTAATAATAAAAATTCTTTATTGCTAACATTTTTATCTACAAGTATATGTAATTTACTTTCTTTTACTTTGAAGATTATATTTCTCACTATATCTCCTCCTAAGCACATATTATATAAAATATAAAAGTCGAAAAATGCAAAAAGCAGGCGTATTACCTGCTTATTTTTATATTTTTAATTGTTTAAAAGAAATATAGGTTCCTTTTCCAATTATAATATGATCTAACAATTCAATGTTGGCTATTTCACCTATTTTCCTAATCTTATTTGTAAGCAATATATCATCATTACTGGGTGTAGGATCACCACTTGGATGATTATGTATACATATAATTTTTCTAGCACCTAGAGCCATTGCTTTTTTAAAGATTAAATTAATATCTATTAATGAAGAAATCTCCCCTCCAATAAATAAAGTTTCTTGCTTTATTATTGATAATTTTATATTCATAAAAAGTACAATAAAATATTCTTGAATTTCATTTTCTAATTGTTCTTTTATTAATTCATAAACATTACTGGCATCATGAATATAAGTTATTTTTCTCCCCTTTTCTTTTCCAATCCTTTTAGCTAACTCCAAAGTTGCAGATATCTCTAATGCCTTGGCTTTTTTTATCCCTTTAATTTTCATTAAATAATTCATATCAGTCCTTAAAAGTTCGCTTAAACTTCCAAATTTATCCAATATGTTATCTGCTATTTCTAAAGAAGAAATACCTTTCACACCACATCTAATTATAAGGGCTAACAACTCTCTATTTGATAAAGCGCTTATTCCTTCTTTCATTGCCTTTTCTCTAGGCCTTAAATACGCTTCTAAATGACTTATTTTACTCATGACCATTCAAAAGTAAAATCATTTCCTATCTTGGTTTTTCCTTTACTAGAAGCATACACTTTATAAACAGCAACAAGAAGCGCAATTATTGACATCATCCCTAAATACAAACTAAGATCAAAAGGTTGACCTCCTCTGATTTCTTCAAGTTCTTTGTCCCTAATAATTTCAAGTGCCATAAATTCATCTCCCTTCTAATAATATAAATAGCCTTCATAACCAATTTTTCCCCTAGAAAGTTCATGAATTTTAATTGATATTAGACAAAAAATGACATATAATTATTCATAGAGGTGTTGTTTATGAGTAAAAAAGAAGTTATTAATGCCAAGATTGAACCATACACATTAAATAATAAACAAGTAAAAGAAAAAATCGAAGATGCTATTTCTTACGATCATTCTAAAACTAAAAAAGTAGAAATATTATTTGAAAAGAAAAATACAAATGTTTATAAATTACCTTTTTCTGATTTCAAAGTAGCAATAGCTCAAGAATTAGAAGAGCAACAATTATTAATTCAAGAATTACAAGATTATAACTTGATTGAAGAAAATGTAATTGTTGAAGAGCCACCTGTTGAAAAAGAGGTTGTTGTAGAAACTGAACCAGAAATTGATATTCTTGATGAAATATATGACTTTGACGATGAGGGCAAAAAGCCTAATAGACCTAAGAGTAGAACTAAAATCAGAAAAGCTGATACTCTTGCTATCGTAGAGAAAATTAAAAATGAAGCAAAAGAAAAGAACAAAGGTAAAAAACCTATATCTTTTAGAGATATAAATAAAGAACTAAAACCTTATATGCTTAAAAAAGCTTCTATGGGAATCAATGATGACACATTAACTAGTATTGATATTTACTTAAATGCAGTTAATAAAATTGAAATTGCAAATGATGCTGGTACGAAAGCAGAAAACGATACTCCATTAGAATTAAATTTAGATGATATTCTTAGTGATTTAGATAAGTAGAGGTAACTCTACTTTTTCTTTTTGATTCTCTTTCTATACATAAGATAACATTAAGCTTCATACCTTTATATAGGAGGAATATAGTATGCAAAGAATAAATTACAAAGAAACTATAGAATTAAATAATACGATAAATGAATTACTAGTGATTAATATTGACGACAAAATAAATCAAACAAAAGAAAAAGATTGTATAAAAATATCTGGAGAAATCCAAATAAGTGGTGAAGTTAGTTCAGACAATGGAAATGAAACTTTTTATCATCCTTTAATGCTAGATATTATATTAAGTGAAGAGCAATTAATAACTGATAAGATAACTATTGTAGTAGAAGATTTTAATTACATGATTCAAAATAACACTATTGCCATTGATTTAATCATAAAAATTGAGGGGTTAAAAGAAATAGAACCTTACTTTCCTCCCCAAGAAGATCAAAAAGTTATTCAAATAGAAAGCAAGCAAACTTATGATGAAGAGCCTGTCCAAGAGGTAGAAATATCTAATGATATTATTGAATTTGATGCTATTGACACTGTTGAGGAAAAAGTAGCAAATCAAGATTATGAAGAAACAAGAGTATTAGATAAAGATATTAACTCAAATAGTGAACAGCACTCTTTATTGAATCAAATATTTAAAAATAGAGTTATAAAAAAAGAAACTTCATACATATATCATGTAGTGAGAAAAGAAACAACATACGCTCAAATAGCACAACAATATAACGTCAAAGAAGAACTAATAAAGCAAGCAAATAAAGATGAGGAAATTTATGAAGGAAAACTAATTTTTATTCCTAAAAGTTAATGAAAAGTTTACTTAAAACTTTATACAATATAGTACCTATTTCCTTCATCAAACTATCTGATAAAGCATATAGAATCAAAACAGATACTAATGATTATGTTTTAAAATATGTAGAAAATAGCAATATTGATATTATTATAGAAAAACTTTCTATTCTTAATATTGATTCCTTTCTATTCCCAATTATGAATATAAATGGAGATTATTTATCTTCATATAACAATAATATATTTTTAGTATATGAGTGGCTAAAAGAAGAAAAAGCTATTCTAAAAGATTTAAAATTAAAATTTTTCTTAGAACAATTATCATTACTACACAACAAAACCTTTTATACACTAAAAGTTAATGAAAACTTTTTTAAAGATACATATGAATATATAGGAAATCAAATAGATCAAGTTGAATTAAGGATAGAAAAATATATGCAAGAAATAGAGCGTAAAGATTACAAATCACCCTCTAAATGGCTATTTCTATTAAACTATCCCCTATATATGGAGGCTATCGATAAAGCAAATAAAGCATTAGAAAAATTTAAGGAACTTAGTTATTCTAAAAACACAATACGTATGGCTTTTACTTATAAAAATTTTGATTATAAGCATATATTTTTAAAAGAACAAAAAATTATCGGCATTGAATCAATGGAACTTTCTCCTCCTGTATATGATATATTTTACTCATTGTCAACATTAGAGGATATAAGTGTTGATATGAAAGGTTATTATCAAAGATATTTTAAATCATTTGTTCTAGATGATTATGAAAAAGAATGGTTATATGCACTATTACATATACCTAAAATTGACATTTCTACTGATGAGGTAATAAATATCGTAAACATTTCCTCATCTTTAAATTATCTTAGAAATAGTAACGAAATTATAGAAATGCTTAATAATATTGAATATTAAAAAAAGGTGTTAAACACCTTTTTTTATTTAACTTAATTTTAATATTAATTCAACTCTTTCATAATTGTTACTTATAGATGAATGAGGAACAAGCTCAGCATGATATACATACTTATTATTTTCAATAGTGACTGGTTTATCTAAAAGTGGAATTATGCTAAATAAAGTAGGATCAAAATCAAATTCTGAATTTTCCTCTTTAGTAATATAGCAAAGTGGCATTGATTGATAATTAGTAGGATCTACGCTATCACAATGAATCTTATAATCAATATTTGCTAAATATCTTTTCTTTAATGTAAATGTTTTTGTAATAATCATTTCACCATTATAATCAACACTAAATTGATATACACCTGCATTTAAACGATCATAATCATCAACAGTTACCTCTACATTACTAGGTGTGATTGGTTTAGTATATGAATTATTATATTTTGCAGTACCTGAAATACTTGCCTTTATTTTCCTAATAATTTCTTCTAATTGTGTGCCATAATTGAATTCATCCAAATATGTAAATTCTAACTCTTTAGCCTCATAAACAGGTATTCTAATCTTTCCTTCTTTAACTGCATAATTAATATTATTAGGTGTAAATATATATGAATACTCATAATTACCTGCGATTAATCTTTGATCTTCTTTAAAAATCAACTCACCATTAACTGGGGCATGAATAGTTAGCTTATTTATAAGACTATCTAAAGTTACCCCCTCTTTTAAAATAACTTCTTCTATACCATCAACACGCAAATTATATGTATCACATTGCCCTACAAAAACATCCACAGTAGTATATATTTGTTCATTGTAAGCAATCTTAAACTCAAACTTATCACTTATATTTGGTAAAAAGTTTGAAGAAGTAATAGTATAATATTGGGGATCTATTTCTCGATTAATGTTAGAATATTTTCCTTCTACAACTAATCCATCTCTAATCATATTTATAACTTCTTCCTTAGTTGTTCCATAATCAACATATATTTCATCTTTATTTGAAGTGATTTGTGTTATATTAACTAATTCTACAGTTATATTTCCATGCACAACTTCATACTTATCTGTATCAAGAGGTGTAAACGTCCATGCATATGCTTTAGTACCAATAGTCAGTGATTGTCCCTTATCAAATGTTGCATACCCTTGAACATCAGTATTAGGAACTAATTTAGGTAATCCTTCATTATAATAACCAACTCCAGTAGTTAAAGATACCGTAACATAGTCTTTAATCTTTCCAACATTAATAGTTATATCTTGCTTGGCATTATTATAAACAATTTTAACCTTATAAGTACCAGCTTTATCTTTATCGTAATTATCCGCTACTATTGTATAATCACCTTTATACAATTTTTTCTTTTCTCCACTTTCAAATGTAACTTCTATTTCTAAATCTTTAAACATATAGTCTAAGTCTGCTTCTTTTGAAGAAACCTCAACATTTTTTTCATTAGGCATATTTGTAGATAGATTAGTAACAGTAGAATAACATATCGCATTAACAACCATATCTGATCTAATATTTTTATAATCCGCTTCTTCCCAAGCGCAATATTTACCTTTAACACTAGGAACTTCAGGTATATCAACCAAAGTTTTACCTTTCTTTATATAACGAACAATATCACTATTATTTTCAGTAACAAAAGTAACTTTTGCCTTACCTGCATTACATCCAGCATTAGAAAAAGTTAATCCACCGATTAATAACGAAAGTGAAATCACCTTTAAGTAATTCTTCTTCATACAAAACACCCCATCTAAAGTAATAATAACATTGCTTTAGAAAATTGTCATTATTTAGACCAAAAACCTTTTTATTTATATATAAATAAAAGTGCAAAACTCATTTTTTTGCACTTTTTTTACATTTATTTACACTATTTCATTTCAAGGTATTCATCATAAGTACACATCTTATCAAATACCTTCTTTTCATTCTCAATAGCAATTATTCTATTTGCTACGGTATTATTAATTTCATGGTCATGACTATAAAATAAAATATTGCCCTTAAAATTATTCATTCCCTTATTCAATGAAGTTATAGTTTCAAGATCAAGATGGTTAGTTGGATCATTCATAACTAATACATTTGCGTTACTTAGCATCTCTTTAGCTAACATACATCTAACTTTTTCTCCTCCTGATAACACTGAAGCTTTCTTAGTCGCTTCTTCTCTAGTAAATAACATTCTTCCAAGCCATCCTCTTAGGAAAGTCTCAGTTTGATCTTTAGAAAATCTTCTAAGCCAATCAATCAAAGTTAGATTACATTTTTCAAAATATTCATCACTGTTATTCATTAAATAACTAAACGTAATAGTTTTACCCCATTTTATTTCTCCAGCATCAGCCTTTTCTTTACCACATAAAATATCAAATAACATAGTTAGTACTAATGTATTAGTGGAAAGAAATGCAATTTTATCTTTTTTATTTACTGTAAAGGATAAATCCTTAAAGTAACCTTCTTTAGTTAATCCTTCAACCATTAAAATATCATTTCCAATTTCTCTATCATATTTAAAATCCACAAAAGGATATCTACGATTAGAAACCTTAATTTCTTCAATAGTTAGTTTTTCTAATTCTTTCTTTCTAGATGTTGCTTGTTTAGATTTAGAAGCGTTGGCACTGAATCTAGCAATGAACTCTTGTAACTCTTTTGCTTTAGCTTCATTTCTTTTATTTAATTCTTTTGCTTGCTTTTGTAATAATTGACTTGTTTCATACCAGAAATCATAGTTACCTACATACATATTAATCTCACCAAAATCAACATCACAAATATGAGTACATACCTTATTAAGGAAGTGCCTATCATGTGATACTGTAATAACAGTATTTTCAAAGTCTAATAGAAATTCTTCTAACCAAGTAACTGTTTCAATATCCAAATTGTTAGTAGGTTCGTCTAAAATTAAAACATCTGGATTTCCAAACAAAGCTTGAGCCAATAAAACTTTAACTTTATCTTTAAAATCTAATTCACTCATTTGTTTTTCTACATCTTCTTCATTAATTCCTAAACCATTTAATAAAACTCTAGCATCTGTTTCTGCTTCCCAACCATTCATATTAGCAAATTCCATTTCTAATTCACTAGCTAATATTCCATCTTCATCACTAAAATCTTCTTTAGCATATAAAGCATCTTTTTGGTCCATGATTTCTACTAAACGTTTATTTCCTAATAAAACACAACGTAATACTGTTTCATTGTCAAAAGCATTTTGATTTTGGTTTAAAACAGATATTCTCTCATTTTTCCCAAGAATTATTTCACCTTTATTTGGTTCTATCTCCCCAGACAATATTTTTAAAAATGTTGATTTACCTGCACCATTAGCACCAATAAACCCATAACAGTTACCATTAGTAAATTTCAAGTTAACATCTTTAAATAATACTCTTCCTCCATACTGAAGACTAACATTTATTGCTTCTAACATTTAACCACCCTTTCTTCTTTAAAATGATGTATGTGATTAAAAAGCAACTAAGGCTTATAATAAAACCAAACAATACATCACTTGCATAATGTGCACCCACTCCAATTCTGCTTATTGCAACAATAATCGGATACAATATACACACGCTAAAAACTAAATATTTAATCCATCTTTTACTAGTTATTCTAGCTGGAATTAAACTTAAAACCAATATACTAGTAGCAGCATTAGTATGCCCACTAGGGAACGAACGATAATCATCTCCATATCGCCCTTCTAAAAAATTAATATGAATAAAACTTGTGTATTCATTAAAATCATCACTTAAAACTCTAAACCTTGGTCTACCCCATATATATTTAGCGCCACTAACAATTAAAAATGAAGATGCTGAAACTAAAAGGTAGATCAAAGCAATATCTTTAAATTTAAATAACGTATCTTTATTAATTTTATTAAATGTCATAAATAATAAAATATACACTAATAAAGATACTATCGCTAACAAAGAAAATTGTAATAAGCCAGGATTACTACTATAAAATACTTCAAATATTCCTGAAACTAATCTCACCATAGCCACATAGACCCCAATTAACCCCAAAAAATGAGCACATAATTTAAATTTTTTATTTTCTAAAGTAAACCCATAAACTAAGCCAAATAAAATTGGTCCCAAATAAATAGGGAATTCTCCAATAGCAGCTAATAGACGAAATAAAAAATTAGGATTTTCACTAGCTAAAACTTTCGATATTTCTAAATCATAAATTCCAAATGTTATAGCTAATCCTAGAAATAAGATAAACAAAGAAGAAAATATAATAATCTTTTTCTTATTCATCTTTATTCTCCTTATAGAAAGGTTTATAGAAATTACGATCTTCTAGAGCGAATTGTCTAGGAGTAAATTCTCCTTCATCTATTGCACTTAATGCTTTTTCTATTGCATTCATTCTAGAATCTATATTATCGATAAAATTCAATAATTCTGCTTCCTTAGTCATTGGTAATACTGGTGAACCAAATTCATATTGCCCATGATGTGATAAAATCATATGTTGAAGCAAAATACTAGTCTCAGAACTAACCGCTAATTGCTCACATACTTTTGCAATTTCAGAATTAATAATTGATATATGCCCAATAAGTTTTCCTGCAGTAGTATATTTAGGTAAAATAGGGCCACTAAGTTCAATCGTCTTTCCAATATCATGCAATATAATTCCTGCATACAAAAAAGAAGTATTAAGCTTGTAAATATTACTCAAAGCATCCGCCACTTTTAACATTGATACAGTATGATATAGAAGACCCGAAGCATACTCGTGATGATTCTTAGTAGCAGCAGGATATGTAGATAAAGAAATATAATGATTCTTTACTATTTCTTCTACCACTCTTTTCACTTCTTTATTTGTAACCTTTTCAATATATTCAAATAATGTTTTTTGAAGTTCATTTCTTGATACTGGTGCGCTAGGAACAAATTGGCTAATATCTAAATCATTATCATTTATAGCAGCCACTTTATTTATTCTAAGCTGGATACCACTTTTATAAATTAAGATATCTCCTTCAACACGAATGATATTACCAACTTTAATTATCTCCTCATCATTAGTCTCTACTTCCCATTTTTTAGCTTCAATTGTACCACTAGTATCTTGCAAAACTATATTTAGATAATTACTTCCTTTGGTAGTAATTCCCTTAGTAACATTATTAACTAAAAACGCTTGATCTACTTTTTCATTTTCTACAAAATCTTTAATAAGTTTCATTTTCAACCACACTCCTAATAGTCTCTTTAATTATAGCATAATTAAAGCCTTTAGAAAGTAGCTTTTTTGTTATTTTAGAAATTATTTCCTCATCAATTTCCTTATTTTTTAATAATTTAGTTATTTCCTTGGTAATTATTTCATTTTCATCGTTATTTTTATCTTCTATAAAATAAGAAAATTCGTCTTGTCTATAACCATTTTCAATCATTTTTTGAGTCAAAAATAACTTTAGAGCTTTATTTGACTTGTTTTTTCCCATCTTCTTGTACTTATCTAACAAGTATATTATATTCTCTTTGTATATATCATAATCCATATATTCTCTAATATATGATTCTTCTACATATAATCCTCTATCTTTTATGTTTTGCATTATCTTCTCTATCCCTTTTTTTCTCATAAGTGAATAATCAATAATGAATTCTGTAAGTTCTTTATCGTTTATTAAATAATTTTTTGTAAACTCACAAATAATATTTTTTATTTCATTATCAGTTAAATTTCTTTCTTTTAAAAAACTAAAACATTCTCTTTTAGATAATTTTTTTCTAGACAACTTATTTAGTAATTCAATCTTCACTAAAGAACTATTACTTTTTTTTAATAGTTCTTTTATTTCATCTTCATTGATATCATTTCCTATTAAAATTGAATTTTCAAGATAAGCATCCACTGAAATAGAAAAAGAATCTTTATTATCTAAAATAATTTTAACTGAATTCTCTTTCATTTCTACTCTTTTAATAATCATTAACATCACCAATTAAACAATAAAACTTTTTTTATTTTTTCTCAATATTT